>JBJSXS010000580.1:0-4020 GCA_046086545.1 Gemmata sp. | reverse complement strand
GGACGACCCGGATCGTGTCGCGGGGCAGTCCCAGATAGCCCGCCATGTGGTCCGCGTAGTACTGGCTCGTGCTGATGTACGTGTCCACGGAGCGACCGTTCGCGCGGATCAGCTCGACGCACCGGGCGCGCTCCGCGGGGGAGAGGGCCTCCAGGAAGATGTCGTCGCCTTGAAGGGTGACGAACACCGGCACCCCGAGCGCCGCCTTGATTGCGGGGACGACTCCGGACAGTAACGCGTTTGTGAGCAGCACCGCGTCCGGCTTCTCGTCGCGCAGGTACTCGACGAGTTTCGCCACCTCTTTTGCCTGCTTGCCACCCGCGCCACGCAGCATCGAGATCGTCAACTCGCCCTGGTCGCTGTACTTCGCGCGCACCGCGAAGCGCGCGGCCCAGCGCAGGAGCCAGCGGAAGTTGAACAGTCGGTCGAGGACCCGCGGGGTGTGGCGGAACAGCCAGAACTTCTGCTCGAGGTAGACGTTCAAGCCGCCGAAAAAGACCTTGCCATGTGACGCGTCCGGCTCGTCCACCGTGATGGGCATGTACGCGGGCAGCAGCAGCGCGTCGTGGCCCAGCGCGCGCAGCGCGGTTACGAGGGTGTTGTCCCGCATGCAACTGCCGCAGTACATGCCCGCGGCGCCGGCGGTGATGAACGCGATTCGCATTTGGCCGCTCGCCACCCGCTCCCCGCGATGTCTTACACCGGACACCTGCGGGCGTTGAAGGCTTTCAACCTCGCTTCGCGAGAACCGGTTTCAGCTCGGGCACAGCGGTCGGGAGTTGCTTTGCCACGAGTTCCGCGACCGCGCTCGCCCCCTTTTTGGAGAAGTGCGTGCGGTCGCTCGCCGCGGGGCTGAAGTCCGCGCTGCCCTTGTCACCGAGTTTGCCGTACAGGTCGAAAGACAACTGGTGCAGGTCGATCACCGGCACGCCCTTGTCCGTCGCGACTTTCTTGGTCGCGTCCGCGAACGGCGCGAGGCTGGTCGTCGGTTTGCCCTCGGGGTCGAAGGTGCGCCGGGCGACCGGCGTCACCAGTACCGGCTTGATGCCGGCCTTCTGCGCCTCCTCGACGTACCGAATGAGGTAGTCGCGGTAGCCGGAGTCCGGCGCGAGTTCTTTGTCTTTCTGGTCGTTGTGCCCGAACTGGATGAACACGTAATCAGGCTTCGCGTCGAGCACCTTCGCCCACCGCTTTTCGGCGACGAACGACTTTGTGCTGCGACCGCTCGCGGCGTGGTTCAGGATCTCGACCGTGTCGGTAAAAAAGGCGCCGAACACCTGCCCCCACCCGTGCAAGTCGGGTCGGTCCTTCGGCGGGTTCGGGTACGACGCCATAGTCGAATCGCCCACCATCGCGACGCGAATCTTCTGCTTTTGGGCCCGGCTGAGCGCCGGGACCGCGACGAGCGCAATCGCAGCCAGTACCCCGCGTCGGCTGACGTAAGCGAGCATGAAAAGCCCTCCGCACGCCCTGGGGCTGCGGCCCCCCCCCGGGCGTGACGCAACCTCACAGCCCCTCGACCTCAAAGCCCTTGCGGTACTGACGCTTGACGAAGGCGTTGGCCTTGTCGTTGTTGGTGAACTTCAGCGCCTTCGTGTCCCACTTCAGGTCGGTCTTCGGGAACCGAGTGGCGAGGCACCCGAGCAGCACCATCTCGGTGAGCGGGCCGCTGTAGCTGAACGGGGCCGAGGTCTTGCCGTTGCCGCGGACCGCCTCGACGTACTGGAGGTAGTGGTTGTCGCTCTGCAGGTCCGGCATCTTGAAGTCCTTGAACTTCTCGCCGATCAGGATCGGTTGCGCGCCGGAGTCGTAGGGCGAGTACAGCACGCCCTCCGTGCCGATCAGGATCGAGCCCTGCCCGTCGAGCTTGTGCGAGCCGATCTGTTCGACGACCTCTTTCGGCGGGCGGGCCTTTCCGTTGTACCACGTCAGTGCCACCGGGTCGGTGGTGAACTTCGAGCCGGGGAACACGTACTTCACCTGCACATCGAGCGACCAGTTGTAGTCATTAGGGCCAGGCAGCTCCGAGGTGACCGAGGACGGGTTGCCCACGCCGAGGGCGTTGAACACCGGGTCGAGGATGTGGCACCCCATGTCGCCGAAAGTGCCCGTGCCGAAGTCGAGCCGCTTGCGCCAGTTGCCCGGGTGGTAGTAACCGCTGCCGATGTACGGGCGGTCGGACGCGACCCCGAGCCAGAGGTCCCAGTCGAGGCCGCCCGGCACCGGGTCCGTCTTCTCGGGCTTCGCGGTGGTGTCGCCCCACGACTTGCCGCTCCACGAGTGGACTTCCTTGACCCGCCCGATCACGCCGTCCTGGATCAACTTCACAACCAGCTTGTGCTTGCGGGCGCTGTGAATCTGGATGCCCATCTGCGTGACCACCTTCTTCTCGGCCGCGACCTCGGTCAACCGCCGCGCCTCGAAAATGGTTTGCGTGAGGGGCTTCTGCCCGTACACGTTCAGCCCGCGCTGCAGCGCGCGCATTCCAATTGGGGCGTGCATGTGGTCGGGCGTGGACACGTTCACCGAGTCGAGCTTCTTCTCGGTGTCGAGCAACTTGCGGTAGTCCTTGTAGATCACGCACTCGGGGAACCGCTTCTTGATGTCCCCGACGCGGTTGTCGTCCACCTCGCAAACGGCCACGAGCTTGAGGTTCTTGCTCGCGGTGAGCGAACTGATGTCGGCGCCGGCCATGCCGCTTGCGCCGAAGCTCGCGTGCAGAACGGTTTCGCTCGGCGCGGCGTGCGCGTGCAACCGCCACACGAACGGCGCGGCGAGAGCTGCGGCGCCGGCCTGCAGGGCGCGACGGCGGGTGATCTTCGTGGTCATCGGTGAGAGGCTCCGTGCGGGGCGGGAAGGTTGGCGGGTGCGTACAGGTTACGGTCGGCGCTGGCGGTTCGCAACACCCTGCTTTAGGCTAACGCACGTTCCTGTCACCCGGGAGGTCGAGTCCGATGTCAGTACGCACCCTGGTTGCTGCCGCGCTCGTTACGGCTGCGGCGTGTGCCGTGATCGGTCAGGAGAAGAAGGATGATGCGAAAAAAGATGAGAAGAAGAACTACAAGCCCGGCGACATGAGCCGGCCGCGCCCGCGGGTCATCGACCCGGGTACGACCACGGCGGCGGACGTGCCCGGGAGGCCGCCGGCGGACGCGACCGTGCTGTTCGACGGCAAGAGCCTCAGGGATGAATGGGCGCACAGCGGGAGGACAGACGCCGACGCGGAACTGAAGTGGAAGGTCGAGAACGGGTACGCGGAAGTGAAAGGCGGCAGCATTCAGACCAAGAGGAGGTTCGGCGACTCTCAAGTTCACATCGAATGGGCCGCGCCGAAAGAGGTGAAGGGCAACGGTCAGGGCCGCGGGAACAGCGGCGTGTATCTGGGAGGGTTCGGTGAGGTGCAAGTGCTGGACTCGTTCAACAACGACACCTACCCGGACGGACAGGCCGCGGCGCTTTACAACCGGTTCCCGCCGCTGGTGAACGCCAGCCGGAAGCCGGGCGAGTGGCAGGCGTACGACATCATTGCGCAGTTACCGAAGGTGGACGACACCGGCAAGGTGGTGCGCCCCGGTCGCATCACGGTGCTGCACAACGGTATCGTCGCGCACCACGCGGTCGAGTTCGGCGGCAAGTTCGGGGAGTTCAGCATTCTGCTGCAAGACCACGGCAACCCGGTGCGGTACCGCAACATCTGGGTGCGCAAACTCGGCGAATACGATGACGGCACCCCGCCGCCGCAGAAGAAATAGGCGTACGGCACCGTGCCCCACCTGGCCGGCTGCCGACGGGTTCGGACGCCGGCCACAGCGCGGGGCACATGTCATTCTTCCGCGCCGCTGATCACGGTGATGCGTTCGTCACAACCAGGCAGGAATCGGTCATCGTCGCGCTGTTCAACCCGGAGCAAGTTCGCGCGGCCGTGTCCGCTTTCGCGTCGTCGGGTTCGTAACCACAACTGCCAATTTAATTTACGTCGGACTCGAAGAAGAGGCGACGCTCTCGCCCGGCGCCTCGGGT
>JBJSXS010000579.1:0-2252 GCA_046086545.1 Gemmata sp. | reverse complement strand
CGACCAGAAACTGCGCTTTCCGACAAAAGGCAACCGCCGCATTACGCCAGCAAGCCGGGAATCACCCGGCCACTCCCTACGAGGGGAACCGGACGGCCGAGCGGATCGGGGTATTCCTTGTCCGAATCGATCCCCAGGATTGTGTGGACCGTCTTCAGCAGATCGGCCACGCTGATCGGGTCGCTCGTCGGCGCGGCCGCCTGGGCGTCGGTGGCACCAATGATCTGCCCCGGCTTCACTCCCCCCCCCGCGAACAAGATCGACTGCGCCATCGACCAGTGGTCGCGCCCCGCGTCGTTGTTCACCTTCGGGGTGCGGCCCATCTCGCCCATCATTACGACGAGCGTGCTTTCGAGCAGCCCGCGGTCCGCGAGGTCGGTGACCAGCGCGCTGAACGCGCGGTCCACGCTGGGGATGAGGTCCTTTTCGAGACTCGGGAAGCACGTGAAGTGGGTGTCCCAGCCGCTGTGATCGACGCCCACGAAGCGCGTGCCGGCCTCCACCAACCGGCGCGCGAGCAGCGCGCACTGCCCCAGGGTGGTGTGCCCGTAGGCCTCGCGGACCTTCGCCGGCTCGCTCTTGATGTCAAAGGCCTTCCGCGCGGCCGTCGAGGTCATCAGGTCGTAGGCCTTCTCGTAATAAGTAGCCATCGTCCCGGCTTTGCCGGCGGGGGCGCTCGCGGATGACGCCGGCGCGTCCAGCCCGGTCAGGAGCTTCTTCCGCCGGTCCTGGCGCTTGTCGGACACGCCCTCGGGAATCAGGTCGCGCACCTCGAAGTCCGGCGAAACCGGGTCACCCTCGATGACGAACGGCGCGTGCTCGGCGCCGTAAAACCCCGGGCCGCCGGACGTCAGCGGGTGCGGGACGTTGATGTACGGCGGCAGCGCCCCGCCGTGTCCCAACTCGCGCGAGACCACCGAGCCGATGCTCGGGTAGAGCACGTTGTTGGGCTTGCGGCTGTTGGTGCCGTCGGCGAAGTCGGCCTTCACCCCGGTCATCACGTAGTGATACCCGGTGGTGTGCCCGTTGTCGTTGTGGCTGTGGTTCCGCAGGATCGTGTACTTATCGGCGATCTTCGCGCAGTTCGGCAAGTGCTCGCACACGAACGTTCCGGTCACGTTCGTCTTGATCTGCTTGTACGGCCCGCGCACCTCGGCGGCCGCGTCGGGCTTCATGTCCCACATGTCGATGGTGCTCGGCCCGCCCTCCAGGAACAGGAAGATGCACGCCTTTGCTTTCGCGGGCTTGCCCCCGGCGGCCTGCGCCTCGAACTGCAGGAGGCGCGGCAGCGTGAGCCCGCTCAGGAGGCCGACGGTGCCGACGCGCAGGGCCCGGCGCCGGGTCATGGGGAAGCGCATGGCGAACTCCCTTCGCTGCAAGCCGCGTGCGGCGGGGCACCGGTCTCGTCAGCGGTTGTAAAGGAACTCTTTGCTGTTCAGCAGTGCCCACATCACGTCCTCGACGGCGGCGCGGCGGTCGCCGTCGGCGAACGCGTCCAGCATCTTCGCGCGCTCCGCGTCGCTCGGGCGCCGGGCGCAGGTCGCGAGGAACAGTTCGTCGATGATCGCGTCCGGCTTCTTGTCGGAATCGGCCAGCTTGCGGGCGGCACCCGAGCGCGCGCGGATCTTGGCGGCGATCTCCGGGGCGTTCATCAGGTGTAACGCCTGGGCGATGCTCGGGTCGGTGCCGCGCTCGCACTCGCACACGCTGAACCGCACCGGGCGGCCGAAGATGCGGAAGAAGTACGACGGCATCCGGTTGTCCCACACCTGCACCGCGCGGAACCCCTCGGGCCAGCCGTTGAACTTCTCGGGCGACCCGGTCACCTGGGACACCGCGTCCAGCAGCACCTCGGCGGCCATCGGCCTCACCGCGGCGTGAGAGAAGTTCTGCTCGTCGGCCTCGTTGCCCTGAACCGACTTGCTGCTGAGCTGGTATGCGCGGGAATTCAGTAGCGTTCGGGTCAGGGCCTTGAGGTCGTATTTCTTCTCGCGAAGGTGGGCGGTCAGCGCGCCGAGCAGGGGCTCATTTGACGCCGGGTTGGTGACGCGCATGTCGTCTATCGGCTCCACCAGCCCGCGGCCGAAGTAGTGCGCCCAAGTGCGGTTCACGATCATCGCCGCGAAGTACGGGTTGTCGGGCGCGGTCATCCAATCGGCCAGCACCTTCCGCCGGTCGTCGGCGGGAGCGAACTCCTGCGGTTCGACGCCGAGCGGCGCTGCGGGAACGCCGGCGCCCGCCGCCTTCGCCTT
>JBJSXS010000578.1:0-2404 GCA_046086545.1 Gemmata sp. | reverse complement strand
GCCTCACCGATGACCTCGATGGCGTTGGCGGCGTGCCTGCTCGCGGCCTGGAACAGCGGGAAGGAAGGCGCGATCTGGTTGGGCTTCGCGAGCACGGGGTCGGCGACGGTCGCGGCGTCCGGGTCGGCCGACTTGACGATCGCGCGCTGGGCCTGCTGCGCGGCCGCGACCGCGTCGGGCACCGCGGCGTCGATCTTACTGACCCACTCGGCGCGCTCCTTCGCCGGGATCGGTTCGAGCGCGCGCTCGGCAAAGTCGACGGCCTGCCGCAGCGGGCCGTCGGCCAGCACGTCCCACAGCCGGCGCGCGTACGCGGCCGACGCCAGCAGCCACTGGCGCGGGGTCAGCCGGTCGGCGACGAATTCGAGCATCTCGTCGCCGTCGGCCCCGGTCTGCCAACTGGTTTCGTTCATCGTGTTCCCAGAACGGGCGCGGTGGGCTTTCTCCTGCCTTTGTAACCTATTCGCGCCCGAGTACCAAATCCACCACCCAGTTCCCGCGGCAGTGAACGCCCGACGGCGTGCGGCACCGCTCGAGCATCACCGGGCTGTCGCAGCCGGCGTCCTGGAGCGCGTCCGCGAGGATCGGCACCGCGGCGTAGTCGCCGGTCGCGTCCACCTCGCGGGCGAGCGCTACGACCGTGTCCGTGCGCCACGCGGCGGCGAACCGGACCGGCACGCCGGGCGGCGGGAAGACGTCGCGCAGCAGTTCCGCCTGGTGCCCGCGCGCCTCGGCGAACGCGCGGTTCCACGCCGCCTGCCACTCGCCCGCGACCGGGTTGCCGCCGGGCGGGGCCGGCCCCGCGGCGCGGGTCGCAAGCGCCTTCGCGGCCTCGCGAGCGGCCTCCGCCGGGTTCCACACGAGTTCGCGCGGCGCGTAGGCCCACGATTGGCCGGCGGTGAGCTGCCCGGCCGAGGCCCAGCCGGCTGCGTTGCTCGCCTGCTGCCGGAACGTCACCGGCCCGTACACCATCCGCACGGCCGCGGCGTGCAGCGTGGCCCGGGTCGCGGCGCCCGCAGCGTACCGCTCGGACAGCGCCACCGCGGTGCGGGCGTCGGTGCCCAGGAGCCCCCACACCATCCGCGCGCACGCGCAGCCGAACAGCCGCAACCGGCGCGCCAGCGGCGCGGGCAGGTCCGCCTCGGCGCGCGCAGGCTGATGGGCCGGCGGGCGCGGCCAGAGCAGGTGGAGCAGCGCGTCCGGGTTGGTGGCCGCGGGCCACGCGGGCGCGGTGTGTCGGTGTCGGGCCACGGCGGTCGCCTTTCCCCCGTTTCCGGGCGCCTGGAGTATAACCGAAACATGCGCTCCGATCTCCCCGCATTGATCGGCGGTTCGCCGCTCCGACCTGAGGGGCCGCCGAAGTGGCCGCGGCCCGACCCGGACGTTCACGCGGCGCTGGCCGGCGCGACCGCGGCGGGCGCGTGGGGGCAGTACCACGGCGAACACGTCTGCGCGCTCGAAGCGGAACTCGCGGCGTTTCACGCCGTGCCGCACGCGCTCACCTGCGCCAGCGGCACGCTCGCGGTCGAGGTCGCCCTGCGTGCGCTCCGCGTCGGCCCCGGCGACGAAGTCGTCATGGCCGCCTACGACTACGAGCCGAACTTCCTCACCGTTCACGCGCTCGGCGCGAAACCGGTGCTGGCCGACGTTCGCCCCGACAACTGGCAGCTCGACGAGACGAAGCTGGGGGCCGCGTTCGGCGCGCAGACGAAGGCCGTCATCGCCTCGCACCTGCACGGCGGGCTCGTGAACATGCGGGCCGTCACCGAGATCGCAGGGGCGCACAAGGTCGGGGTGGTGGAAGACGCGTCCCAGGCGACCGGGGCGACCGTGGACGGGCGGCCCGCGGGCACCTGGGGCGACGTGGGCACGCTGAGCTTCGGCGGGTCGAAGTTGGTCACCGCCGGGCGCGGCGGGGCGCTGCTGCTTCGCGAGGCGCCGCTTTTCCAGCGCGCGAAAACGCACCTGCACCGCGGGCTCCAGCACTGGGCGCCGCTGAGCGAGGTGCAGGCGGCCGCGCTGCGCCCGCAGGTGCGGAAGCTGCCCGACGCGCACGCCCACCGGGAAGGGCGCGTGCAGGAGCTGCTCGCCGCGCTCGGGCCCACCCCCCCGGCCCCGCCCTGCGGGCAGGGGGAGCAACAGCACTCGCGCTCCGCCAACCTAGGTGACGTCCCACTGTTTTGCTCCAGCACCCGGCAGGGCCGGGCCTGGGCGGTGGGGCCGCCGTTCTGCCAGTTACCTCTGGGGCGGGGGGCGGGGGGCGTCGTTTCCTCCCCCGCGTTCTACAAGCTCGGGTTCCAGTACGACCCCGGTGCGTTCGGGCTGCCGCGCGAGCTGTTCGTGAAGGCGCTCCGCGCGGAGGGAATCGCCTTTGATGCCGGGTTCAACGCGCTGCACCTCGGGC
>JBJSXS010000577.1:0-5491 GCA_046086545.1 Gemmata sp. | reverse complement strand
CGACTGGGAAGGGCACCCGCTGCGCAAGGACTACGAGTTTCCCTTGGAGTATCACGGCATCCGGTGCCGCTAGCCGCTTGCGGCTTCGCGGCAGGCCTCCGGGCGCCGGCGGCGCACGCCCCGGCCGCGGGGCCGCCCTTGCCACGTCGCGGCGCGGGGCTGCGCTATTTCGCGAGGAACTTCTTCAGCTCCGCGGTCCAGACCTCGTACCCCTTCGGGCTCATGTGAAGGCCGTCCGTCACGAACAACTCGGGGACCGGCATCCCGTCGGCCCCGAGCATCAGCGGCACCACATCGACGTACACCAGGTTCTTCTCGCGCTCGCAGAACGACTTCACGAGTGCGTTCGCCTGCTTCTGCTTGTCGAACAGCTTCCAGCGTGAAATGCTCGGCTTCACGGCGATGAACAGGATGCGGCAGTTCGGGTTGTCCCTGCGGGCGGTCTGCACGAACGCTTCGAAGTCCGTCGCGACCTGTTCCGGCTTGTTGCCGCGGCCGATGTCGTTGTCGCCCGCGTAAAAGACGATGGTGCCAGGCTTAAAGGGGCTGATGATGCGGCCGGCGAAGTGCGTGCTGTCCGCGATCACCGACCCCCCGAACCCGACGTTGACGTGGCGCGCGTCCGGGAACGACTTCTTCACGTCCCACTTCACGATGCTGGAGCTGCCGACGAACAGCACCGCGCCCGGCCCGGGCGGGTTCGCGGCCAGCCGCTTCTCGATGGCGGCGACGTCCTTCTCCCACCTGGCGAACGGGTCCGCCGGGCGGGGCGGCGGCGCGACGTCCGCCGCCGCGAACATGACGAGGAGAGCGAGCATGGCGAATGGCTCCTGATTTCTGTGCGCGTCGATGATACCATCACAGCATACGAGCGAGTACTCAGTAGAGCCGTTCACGATGCCACCCGAAGACCCCACCGTCATCGAGTTCGACGTCCGCACCGACGAGATGCTCGTCAACATGGGTCCGCAGCACCCGAGCACGCACGGCGTGCTGCGCCTGGTGCTGCGCACCGACGGCGAGATCATCTCCGAGGTGACCCCGCACCTGGGCTACCTGCACCGGTGCGCCGAGAAGATCGGCGAGAACGTAACGCCCATCCAGTTCATCCCGTACACGGACCGGATGGACTACCTCGCCGCGATGAACATGAACCTCGGGTACTCGCTCGCCATCGAGAAGTTGTGCGGCCTCAAGGTGCCCGAGAAGGCGCAGGTCATCCGCGTCCTGATCGGCGAGCTGAACCGGATCGCGTCCCACCTCGTTGGGATGGGCGCCTACGGCCTGGACCTGGGCACGTTCTCGCCGTTCCTGTACGCGTTCCGCGAGCGCGAGCACATCCTCGACCTGTTCGAGGACGTGTGCGGGGCGCGGCTCACGTACAGCTACCTCACCGTCGGCGGCGCGCACGACGACCTGCCGCCCGGGTTCACCGCGCGGGTGAAGAAGTTCATCGAGTACTTCAAGCCGCGCATCCCCGAGTACCACGCGCTCTTGACAGACAACCACATCTTCGTGAAGCGCACCGCCGGCATCGGCGTAATGTCGCGCGAAATGGCGCTCTCGTACGGCTGCACCGGGCCGGTGCTGCGCGGCTCTCTGGACCGCGCCAAGGGCGACCCGCTTTGGGACCTGCGCAGG
This sequence comes from Gemmata sp., assembly GCA_046086545.1. Lineage (GTDB taxonomy): Bacteria > Planctomycetota > Planctomycetia > Gemmatales > Gemmataceae > Gemmata. The sequence goes on along the minus strand of JBJSXS010000577.1, from coordinate 3,850 downwards.
ACCGAGCCGTACTCGGGCTACGAGCAGTACGCGTTCGACGTGCCGGTGCCGCCGTTCGACCGCGCCCCGCCCGGCGCCGTCATCGGCGACTGCTGGCACCGGTTCTACGTGCGCATGCTCGAAGTGGTCGAGGCGATCAAGATCGTCGAGCAGGCGGTCGCGAAGTACGACGCGCTCCACGCCGAGGGGGAGAGGGCGAGGGCCGAGTTCGCGGCCCGCAAGCCGACGCTTTCCGCCGACGACGCGAAGAGGGACGACGCCGAACTCGCGAACCTGCTGAAGACCAGGTACGCGCACCGCGTCGAGCCGCCGCGGCACCTGACCCCGGGCGAGTGCTACCTCGAGACCGAGTGCCCGCGCGGGCAGATGGGGTTCTACGTCGCCGGGCGGCCCTCCAAGGAGAACGTGCCGCTGCGGGTCCGCGCGCGGTCGAGTTGCTTCGCGAACCTGAGCGTGGTGGGCGAGCTGTGCAAAGGCTGCCTCGTGGCCGACGTGCCCGCCATCGTCGTGAGCATCGACGTGGTCATGGGCGAGATCGACCGGTGAGCGGCGATCTCGGTTGTGTAACGGCCGCGGGCGCCCCGCGGCGCGTCTGGTAAGCTCTAAACTCCTCCAACCGTTTGGGGACACGACCGATGAAGAAGTTACTCGCCGTGCTCGCCCTCGCGCTGGCCGTCGGCGGCGCCGCCCGGGCCGACGTGCCGCCCCCGCCCCCGCCGAAGGGGTACAAGTACGTTACCGTCAGCAGCGAGGCCGCGCTCGCGAAGGACGTCACCGGGTACACGTTCGTCACGCAGGTGACCGAGTTCCGGCCGGCGCCGGCGAAGCCGAAGTACGCCAAGGTGGCCCTGACCGGCGACAAGGCGGTCGCGATGCCGGCCGCAGGGCGCCGCACCTTCGTCGCGCTGATCGCCGTCCCGCAGGACGCCGCGAGGGAGTTCAAGAGCGACGACGACCTGTTCGCCGCGCTGGAGGCGAAGAAGGTCAAGGGCGCGCAGGCCTTCGGGTTTCCGAGTACCGCGACCGTGGCCGACTCGGTGAAGGGGGACCCCGTGAAGTGGACCTACACGATCACGGGCGTCGACGAGAAGGGCATCCGGACGAGGGTCGAGGGCGAGGGCGCGGACAAGCAGCTGGAGAAGAAGGGCAAAGGGCCGGCCCCGGTGAGCGCGTGGATGGCCGGCGGGGCGCTGGCGCTCGCCCTCACGCTGGGCGGCCTCTGGCTCGCGGGCCGCGCGCGCCGCAAGGCCTGAGTTCGCGTTGCCCCCGGAGCAAGGGTCGCGCCGCCGGAGCCGCCAGGGTTCGTCCGCACCACGACCGGCCTCGGGGCCGCCGTGCCGCCGCAGGGGAGAGGGCAGCAGCCGGTGGGCAGAGGGCCTAAACGAAGAACGCGGTTGGTGGCACCGTGTTGGGATTGGGTTTTCGGCCCACTGTTCACTGCCTGCGGCGTTCACCGTCTACGGCCCCTGCCGAACAACGCCACCGCCCCGGGCGCCGAGACCGGGGCGGTGAGAGGAGGGGGCTTCCGCCGGCTGCGATCACGGGGTGCCGGTGATCCAGCCGTCTTTCAGTTTGCCGTCGCGTGCGACGAAGTATTTCAGCGGCAGGAAGGTTGCCAGGTCTTTGTGGTTCAACACGAACGCCACGTTGTCGATGTTGAGCGTCTCCCACAGGTGCAGCCCGACCAGCACGTCGCCCTTCTGGATGCCGGCTGTCGCGGCCACGCTGCCGGCGGCCACATCGACGACCTGAAGCCCGCCGCGGAGCTGCGGGTTGGCCTTCGCGACCGCCTCCGCGCCGACCGGGGCCACTTTCACCCCGAGCCGCTTCCACACCGCGTCGCCGGCCCCGAGCTGCGCCCGCGGCGCGGCCTGGAGCGACATCTCCAGGTCGGTCGCGACCCCGGCCCGTTTCACCTTCACCGGAATCTTCGCGCCCGCGGGCCGGTCCACCAGCCCGCGCTCGAAGTCGATGGAGGTGACGACGGCGATGTCGTCCACCTGTTCGAGCACGTCGCCCACCTTGAACCCGGCAACCGCGGCCGGCGTGTTCGCCTCGACCTGCTCGACGGTGACGGCGCGCGTCGAAGTGCTTTCGGTCGCGTCCCGCACGGCCGAGTCGCGCAGCGTCAGGCCGTGGCGGATGCCCAGCTTGCGGCGGACGCCGATGAGGTCCGCGGCGCGGGGGATGACCGAATCGATCTGGAGCGCGAACCCGATGTTCTGCGCGCCGGCGCGGATCGCGACGTTCACCCCGACGACTTCGCCCAGGACGTTGAGCAGCGGGCCGCCGCTGTTGCCCGGGTTGATCGGCGCGCTGGTCTGGATCAGCCCCTTGTAGCCCATGTCCTTGTTCAGCGACACGTCGCGGCCCTTGAACGACACGCGGCCGTCGGTGACCGAGTGCTCGTACCCGAACGCGTTGCCGATGGCGATGACCGGCTCCCCCACCATCAGGTCGGAGGACGTTCCGAGGCCGATGACGGGCAGCGGCTTGGCGGGGTCGATTTTGATGAGCGCGAGGTCCGCCTCCCTGTCGGTCGAGACCACGCGGGCGGTGTGCCCGCCGCCGTCGTGCAGGCGCACGCGGAGGCTGCTCACATCATCGACGACGTGGTAGTTGGTCAGGATGTAGCCGCGGGCGTCGAGCACGATCCCGGTGCCCATGCCGTTGACCCGCTGCGGCTGCCCGGCCGGCTTGAACGGGTCGTCGCCCGGGGCCGCGACGGTGCGCTCGCTGTGGATGTTCACCACCGACGGCTTCAGCCGATCGTACACGTCCACAACTTGGTCGCGGCGCTTGCCTGGGCTGAGGGCCCGTTCGCCGGCGCTCACCTGCGGCGGCGGGTCGGTGAACACGGGGCTGAACGCGGCCAGCCCGACGGCGGCGGCCGACAGTGCGACCGGCGCGAGCAGCCGGCGGCGGGTGAACCGGACGAACGAGGTGAGTGTCACCGAACGCATGTGGCCCCCGTGCCAGCGGCGGAATCCTTCCCTGGACAGCCCACTTGTTCGGCCCGGGGAGCCGAACCGCTGCACGCGGGGGGAGTCGGTAACGCGCACCGCCGGCCGTTCGCGGCACACCTGTGCTAGCCGTGCATCGTGGCGCGAACGGACTGATTAGCCGGATGTGGAGCGTGTGCCGGTCGTGCCGGTCGTGCGGCGCGTTGTCGGGCGGTGGCGGCGCGCGTAGGGTGAAGGGGCGTGCGCCACTTGAGCCGAAGTTCGCACGCACTGGGACTCGCACAGGGGCCCCGCCGGGGCAACCGCTAAACTCGGGACCGACCAATGGCACGCACCCCACGTATGGCGCAAATCGAGGCGCTCCTGGCCGAAGACCCGAGCGACGCGTTCCTGCGCTACGGGCTGGCGATGGAGCACGCCAGCGCCGGCGACGACGCCGGGTGCGCGCGGATCCTCGGTGACCTGATCGCTGCCAGCGCGACGCGGCCCTACGTCCCGGCGTTCCTGATGCGCGCCCAGGCGCTGGTGCGGCTCGACCGTTCGGAGGAGGCGTGCGGCGTGCTGCGAGAGGGCATCGGCGCTGCCGCCCGCGCCGGCGACACGCACGCGCAGGGAGAAATGCAGGGGCTGTTGTCCTCTATCGAGTGACGCCCGAAGCGGCGCGCCGCGGGGCGCGGAGAAGGGCACCCGGAGTTGCCACCATGCGGTTTCGTCTCCTGTGTTCGGTCGGCGTGTTGTGCGCCCTCTGCGGTGACCCCCTGTTCTGCGCCGCGAGAGGCGCGGACATCGACAAGGCCAAGCTCGCGGAGATCGACGCCGCGGCCGAGGGCGCAATCAACCGCGGCGAGCTTCCCGGCGCGGTGATCGCTGTCGTTCACGCGGATCAG
>JBJSXS010000576.1:0-2511 GCA_046086545.1 Gemmata sp. | reverse complement strand
CGAGGCGTGCGTCGTCGACGTGCGTGACCTGCTCGACAAGGCGCCCAAGGGCGTCAGCCCGCTGGTCAGGCCGGAGCACGTCGAGCGGTTCGAGAAGCGGCACCGCAAGGTGGGACCCGGTGACGTGGTGCTGTTCAGGAGCGGTTACTCGGACAAGTACTACCGCCCGCTGCCCGAAGGCCGCCGGTTCATCGCCGACGTCCTCGATCGCAAGGCCCCCGGCTATCCCGACCCCGACCCGGATTGCATGGAGTTCCTCGGCAAGCGCGGCGTGCTGGCGCTCGGCACAGACAGTGCCAGCATGGGGCCGCTGCCCGACCTCGCCGAGCCGACCCACTACGCCGGCCTGAAGTACGGGATGATCTGGACCGAAGGCGCAACAAACCTCGGCGACCTCCCGGCGACCGGCGCGTTCTACTGTTTCCTCGGCCCGAAACACGAGGGCGGGCCGTACGGCGAAGGGCGGGCGTTCTCCGTCGTCGGCGGCGATCTGCCGAAACGGCTGATCGAGTCGTGCCAGAAGAAGCGGGCGGTCGACCTGTCGCCGACGTTGTCGCCGACGTTGCCCCTGACTTCGCCCGGCCTCGGTACGGGGAACCACCGCCAAGTCTACTTGAAGGTAGATTTCCTGTACTCGAAGTATCTCGACATGTGGCACCACGGCCACCTCATGGACTCAATGGCGGGCACGCATCTCGTTCCGCCGGCCTACGCGCTTCCAGATACCAATGAACCGGTCGACTACGAGCCGGAGGTTCGCGGCTGGCTGGAACAGTACGAGAAGAAGTACGGCAGACTGGGTTCCAGCAAGCTGACAGCGGATAAGGTGCCGCTCGAATGGGCCTGCGGCGAGGCCCGAGTGATCGACGTCCGGGGCTCTCCGGCACGACCAAGCGACGCGACTGGCCCGCGTCCCCGGAAATCACCGTCGAGCACATCAAGACTTACGAACGCGACACCGGCGGGCTTCGCGCGGGCGACGTGGTGATCTTCCGGACCGGGCACGCCGACAAGCACCTGAAGCCCGAACCGGCCGACGCGGGTATGTGGCTCGACCCGCTCTCCGGCAAGACGGAAGGCTGGGCCGCTCCCGGCCCCGACGCGGTCGTCTACCTCAAGGAGAAGGGCATTCGCTGTGTCGCGAGCGACGCGCCCGACCTCGGTGGCGTTGACCCGCGCCGGGCGCTGATGACCTACTGGGCCCTCGGAAGTCGGGAGATGGTCGGGGTGGAGATGCTGGTCAACGTCGACAAGATTCCCGCGACGGGGGCGTACTTCCTGTTCGCGGCAGTAAAGGTGCGCAACTGCCACGGTGGCCCCGGAAGGGCCATCGTACTGTACTGAGGACGTGCCGTGACGCATGACCTCGAACGAACCACTCTCCGTGCTGTCGCCTGGCGAATCGTGCCGTTCGTCTGCCTGCTGTACGTCCTGAACATCCTCGACCGGGCGAACGTGGGGTTCGCCCGGCTGGCGATGCAGGACGATCTGGGCCTGAGCAACGCGGCGTTCGACCTCGGGTACGGCATGTTTTACGTCGGCTACATCCTCTTCGAGCTGCCCAGCAATCTGCTGATGAAACGGGTCGGGGCGCGTATCTGGATCGCCCGCATCATGATCACCTGGGGCTTGGTCTCCGCGGCCACCATGTTCGCACGTGACCTGTGGACGTTCTACACATTTCGGGTTCTGCTCGGCGTCGCCGAGGCGGGCTTCTTCCCGGGCATAATTTACTACCTCTCGAACTGGTTCCCGGACCGCGAACGGGCCAAGATGACAGCCCTGTTCATGCTCGCCATCGGCGCCTCGAACGTACTCGGGAACCCGCTCTCGGGGTGGATCATGGATCAGTTCAGCGGCGCGTCCGGCTTGTACGGGTGGCAGTGGCTGATTCTGCTCGAGGGCGTTCCAACGGTGGCGGTCGGGGTGTCTGTACTCTTCGTCCTTAAGGACTCCCCGCGCGACGCCCGCTGGCTGACCGACGACCAGCGGGAATCGCTGACCCGGCGGATGGCCGAGGAAGACCGCGTCCGCCGGCAGCAACACGGTCCGGACAGGTGGCAGGCGATGCTCCAACCGCGCGTGTGGCTGCTGATCGCGATCTACTTCACGGCCGCGGTCGGCACGAACGCGGGCGCTGCGTACCTCCCGGTGCTGGTGAGAGAGCAGTATCAGCAATCGACGAACTTTCAGATCGGCCTGTTGACGGCACTGCCTCACCTGTGCGCGATCCTCGCCATGACGCTCGTCGGCATCAGTTCCGACCGAAGCGGCGAGCGCCGCTGGCATTTGGCGGGCTCGGCTCTCGCGGCCGCCGCCGGCTGGAGCATGGTCGCCTGGGGGCCGAGCCCGGCAGTCGCATTGACGGGGCTGTGCGTCGCGCAGGCTGGCATGATGAGCATGCTCCCGGTTTTCTGGACGCTGCCGACCGCCTTCCTTTCGGGAACCGCGGCGGCGGGCGGTATCGCACTCATCAACTCGGTCGCCAACATCGGCGGGTTCTTCGGAGCG
>JBJSXS010000575.1:0-2546 GCA_046086545.1 Gemmata sp. | reverse complement strand
AGCACGCTCGTCGTCTTCACGAGCGACAACGGCGGGTGGGACGGGGCGACCGACAACCGCCCTCTGCGGTCGGGCAAGGGCGACCTTTACGAGGGTGGGCTGCGGGTGCCGCTCATCGTTCGCTGGCCGGCGGTCGTTGCGAAGGGCAGGCCGGTCGCCCCCGGCGCCACCGACGACACGCCGGTGGTGAGCATGGACCTGTCGGCGACGGTGCTCGACGCCGCCGGGGTGAAGCTGGCCCGCGGGGAGCCGCTCGACGGCATCTCCCTCCGGCCGCTGCTGGAGGGGAAGAAGTTGGACCGAGACGCGCTGTACTTCCACTACCCGCACTTCGCGTGGCACAAGGGGAACCGCCCGGGCGGCGCGGTGCGGGCCGGGCGGTACAAGCTGATCCGCCGGTACGACGACAACTCGCTCGAACTGTTCGACCTCGCGACCGACCCGGGCGAGAAGCTCGACCTCGCGGCGCAGAGGCCGGAGGTCGCCGCGAAGCTCGACGCGCGACTCGCGGCGTGGCTCAAGGGCACCGGTGCGCAGATGCCGACACCTGTGAAATGAGCGTCCGGCTCACTTCCGTTCGTTCGCCGCCGCGAGGAGCTTGACCATCCCTTTGCCCAGCGCGTCCCCGACGAGGAAGTAGGTTTCGGCGTTGCCGAACTCGTGGTGCCCGTGGGTGGGGTTGGGCGACTCCTTCGCGGGGCGCACGAAGTCGCGCGTCGGTACGAACAGCACGTTGCCCTTGAGCTCCGGCCGCGCCGCGGCCGCCGCCTGCGCCTTACGGAGGGTGGCCCATTCGCCGGGCGCGTCCGCCCAGGGGCCGGTCAGCTCGCCGACCACCACCGGCAGCTTCGGCGCCTTGAACTCCTTGCGCACGTCGGCGATGAGGTTGACGAGGTTCTGCTCGTACTCGGGCACGGCCCTCTTCGGGTCCACGCCGTCGTTCCACCCGTGGTACCACACGAGGCCGGCCAACTCGTACCCCTGATCGGCGTACCCGGGGAAGTCGTTCTTGAGGTGGGCCAGCGCGTCTCGCACCCCCGCGACCATCTTCGTGTAGTACGGCCCGACCTCGCCGCCCGAACTCGGTGGGCGGAAATCCTTGTACAGGCTCTTCCCGCCCCACGCGGTCTTGATGAGCAGCACCTGCTCGCCGAAGTGGTCACCGAGGACGTGCCCGAACTGCAGCTCGGGGCCGAAGTGGTGCGTGCCGCCGTACACCGCGAACCCGACGCTCAGCTTGCCGGCGAGCAGCGGCCCCTTCTCGCGCTGGTACCGCACCCACACGTCGTCGCGCACGGTCCAGGCGCCCTTGTCGGTGACCAGGTGCTTGACCATCGGGGCCTTCGCCGGGTCGCTGAGCAGCGCCTTGAGCGTGCCCTTGCCGTCGTTGTAGTTCTTGCCGTCGAGGTCCGCGACCGCTTGCCCCTCCATGTTCGACTGGCCGGCAAGGATGAACACCTTCACCGGTTTGGGCGGGTCGGCGGCGCGGGCGGCCCCGGGGGCCAGGAGCGCGAGCAGGAGCGCGAGTCGGCGGAGCGTCATGGGCGCGGCCCGGTGCGGTGAGGAGAGTACAGCCGTCCGCACATCATCCTATACCACGGGTCGCGAGTCGAGCCCCGAGCGGCGCGGGGCGGTTAGGTGCCGCAGAAGGTGCGGTAGCCGCACTCGTCGGCCGGCGCTGCGCGGTACTTCGCCGGCGCGGTCGGGTCGTAGGGCGCCGCCAGTGCCGCGAGGAGGTCGTGGAGCGGCGCCGGGTCGTCGCGCTCCTCCGCGGCCGAAAGGGCTTCCTCGACCCGGTGGTTCCGCGGGATCACCGCCGGGTTGACGGCCCGCATCGCGGCCCGGGCCTCGGCGAGCGTGCGATTCTCGCGCGCGAGCCGCTGCTGCCACCGCGCGTGCCAGGCGTGGAGCGTCGCGTCTTCCTTGTCAGCCGCGGCGCCGTCCGACAGCGCGCGGAACCAGTTGGTGTAATCCGTGCGACCCCTCGCCATCCAGTCGAGCAGGTCGCGAACCAGGTCCGCGTCCCCCGCCTCCGGGGTTCGAAGCCCGAGCTTTCGGCGCATCCCGGCGAGCCAGTAGCCCTCGAAGCGTGCGGGGAACTCTTCGAGCACTTCCGTCGCGAGCGCCACCGCCCGCTCGGGGTCGGCGTCGATGAGCGGCAACACGGCCTCGGCCAGCCGCGCGAGGTTCCACTGCGCGATCGCGGGCTGGTTGCGGTACGCGTACCGGCCGGCGTGATCAATGGAGCTGAACACCGTGTTCGGGTCGTATGCGTTCATGAACGCGCACGGCCCGTAGTCGATGGTCTCCCCCGAGAGCGCCATGTTGTCGGTGTTCATGACCCCGTGAACGAACCCGACCTGCTGCCACCGCGCGATGAGCGCCGCCTGCCGGTCGAGCGCCGCGCGGACGAACTCCAGGTGCTTCCGCGGCGCGTCGGCCAACTCCGGGTAGTGCCGTGCTATCGTGTAGTCGGCCAGCGCCCGCAGGGTCGGCTCGTCGCGCAGCGCGGCCGCGTACTCGAACGTGCCGACGCGGATGTGGCT
>JBJSXS010000574.1:0-10056 GCA_046086545.1 Gemmata sp. | reverse complement strand
TTTCACCGCGGACTTGGGCCGAGCAGCACCCTGCGCCTGAAGGCGGAACAAATTCGCGAGGGTGAGGCCGCCGAGCCCGAGGGCGCCGACCTGGAGGAAGTCGCGGCGGGTGCTGCCGTCGCAGCAGCGGTAACGAGATCCCAGGAGGTTCAACACGTTCTTCCATCCTCGTAAGCGGCGGTTGAGTCGTTGGGCGATTGTTCAGCAGTTACGGGGGTCAAATCCGGCCCGCGAGTCCAATGACCGGCGGGCCGGCGGAGCGATTACGCCAGCAGCTCGCTCAGCGGGCCGGACTGGTCGATGCCCTTGAGGTTGGGGTCGGGCATGCCGAACGTGTCCCGCTTGGCCCCGACGAGGTGCAGGAGGGTCAGGTACATGTTCGCGGTCGTGCGGTGGGCCTTGTGGCCGTAGCCCGGGTAATCGACGTAGCGGCCGGTCTTCAGTTTGCCGCCCATGTCGCCGATGACGACCATCGGCCACTCCCAGCACCGGCTGTGGTGGCTTTCCGCTCCGTCCGACAGGTACACGATGACGGTGTTGTCGAGCATCGTGCCGTTGCCTTCGGGAACCTTCTCCAGCTTCTTGCAGAGTCCGGCGATCAGGTCGAAGTGGTACCGGCGGATGATGTTGTACAGGTCGGACGAGGTCTTCCCCTCGAGGCCTTTGCCGTGCCCGATCGAGTGCTTATCGATGTTCAGCCCCAGACCCTTAAACGTGATGTCGAAGTCGCGGACGCCGGCGGCGGACGAGAGGGTGAGCACGTTGGTCAGCCCGCACACGAGAGCGGCGGCACCGATGTCGAACTGGGCGTCGAGTCGGTCCGTCTCCACCGCGGACTTGTACTTGTCGGAGACGACCGGCCCCTTCTCGCGGAGGGTGTGCTTGATCTCGTTGAGCTTGCTCTGCCGGTCGCGGAGCGTCTCGAACGATTCGAGGTAGGCGTCGAACTGCTCCTTCTCGGCCCCGGCGACCCGCGACCCCGCCGTCTTCACGTCGTCCTTGAGGAAGTCGAGCAGGTTGTTCTTGGCGGCGAACTCCTGCTTCGCGGCACCGTCGGCGGCGATGCCGAACAGTGTGCCGTAGGCGTTCGCGGGGTTCACCATCGTCGGCAACCCCTTGTTCGGGCCGATCGCCGAGACGTTGTAGATGATGTTGTTCTCGGGCCGCTTGGAGATGCCGAGGCCGATGTGCGGGAAGATCCCGCCGAGATGCTTCGCCAGCGCCCCGTCGATCGTCTCGCCGAGGATGGCCATGCTCTCGCTGCCGTTGCCGCGACCGGCGCCGAAGGCGCCGAGCGCCTGGAAGTTGTTGGAGTGCCCGCCGCTGCAGACCCGGCTGGACAGCCCCTGCACGATGGTGACCTTGTCCTTCCAAGCCTTCACCGGCTCCAGCGAGAACGGCAGATCCTTGTCCTTGATCGACACGTCGAGGAAGGCGTCGGGGCCGTTCAGTTCACGTTGCTCGCGTGCCTTGCGGACGACGCCGGACGGCGCGAGTTGTGCTGGCGGTACGCCGTTGCTCTCGACGACGAAGACGAACCGCTTCGCGGTTACGGGTGTGCCGGCGGCTCGCGCTTCGATCCGCGCGAGTACCGGCGCGAGGAACGTCGCCCCGGCGGACAGGCCGAGGGTTTTCAGGGCGTCGCGGCGGTCGAGGGACATGGCAGGCGCTCCGGCGGGGGTCGGGGGAGGGACAAAGGTCGGTTACTTGTTCGACTCGGGCGGGGGGACGCGATACAGGAACGACTCGGAACTCAGCAGCGATACGATCAGCGCCTTCATGCTGCCGTTGCTGTCCTTGTAGGCTTTGTGCGCGGCTTGCAACGTGGCGGCGTCGCCGGGGCTCTCGTTGCGGCCGGTCCAGTAGCGGAAGGCGTGCCGCACGAACACCTGCTCGACCCGCTCCGAGCCGGCCAGGCGCTTCATGTACTCGGCCAGGGTCTTCACCGGGCCGTCCAGCGCCGGGTCGCCGACGTGGGCGATCAACCCGGTCGTGTCCAGCGGGGCGTCTCGCATCACCGGCCCCAGCGGCTTCCCCTTCGGGTCTTTGTTCTTCTCCGTGGCGACCGGGTCGAGCACCCTCTCGGCCGTGCGGAAGCGACCGAAGTGATCGAACTGCTCGAACGGGTAGCCCACGTCGTTCATGAGCCGGTGGCACTGCCAGCAGTACTTCTCCTGCGTCACCACCATCCGCTCGCGGAGCGTCTTGTGAGGTGCGTCCGGCAGTTGTGCGTCCACCGTGATCGGGACATCCGGCACCACGCCGCCGAGCAACCGCTCGTGGACCCACTTGCCGCGGTGGATCGCGTGGTTGTCGAAGCTCGTGGACTGCGCCACGAGCCACGCCGGCTGGGTGAGAATGCCCGCCCGCTGCTCCGCGGGAAGTTCGACCGGTTGGGTATCGGGGAAGTCCTTCAGCCCGTAGACCTCGTAGACGCTCTTGCCGGAGGGCTTGTACGTCTTGCCCTTGAACTTCTCCGGGTTCGCGGCCTTCTCCCGCTCGAATTTCGCGAGTTCTTCCGCCCGCTTCTTCTTCGTGTCGGCGGCCGTCTTGTACGCGACGAAACTCTTGTTCGTCGTTAACAACTCCGCGAGCACCTGCCGGTCCTGTTCGAGAACGTACAGGACGAGCCGGTCGGTGTCCTCGACCAGCACCCGCGCGTCGTGCTCGGGGTTGTCCTTGCTGTCCTTGAACACCTCCAGCGCGGCCTCGTACCCGAAGTACTCGCGGAAGAACCGGAGGATGCGGGTCTTGTCCGTCTTCGGGTCGTCGAGCAACGTTGCCGTCGTCGCGCGCGACACCGGCCGCGACGGGATGCGGGTCTTGTCCGTCTTCGGGTCGTCGAGCAACCGCCGGACCTGCTTCGCCACGCCCGCGTCGGTGTCGAGTTCGCCGGTCGCCGCGGCCTTCAGCAGTTCGGCGTCCGGCTGCTTGTCGGTCAGGGCGTAAGCCAGCGCGAAGGCGATCTCGCGGGGGGCGAGCCGCACCCGGCCCTTCGCGTCGGGCTTCCCGGTACCGACCTCCATCCGGAACACCGCCTCCGGCAGCAAGAGTACCGCCGCCAGGGCGTACCGGACGCCGACCGTCCGCCCGGCGTCGGTGATGTTCTTCTTCATCAGCGCGACGAAGCGCGCTTTCTCCTCGGTCGTCGGCTGCCGCTTCAGGATGGTGTCGAACTGTTTCACCACCGCCGCTTCCAACTGCGCGTCGGTGGGCGGGTTCTTGGGATCGAAGAGCGCGAGGAACTCTTTCTGCGTGAAGCCGATGCCCTTCACCTGACCGTCCTCGACCTTGTGGGCCGTCTGCAACTCGACGATGGCAAGGGCGTTCTGGATGAGCTGGGCGGTGACCGGCTCGTCCATCTTCGGCGCGCCCATGTCCTTGAACGTGGACTTCCCCTCGGGCGAGAACGGCTGGCCGATGCCGGGCCTGCCCTTCGCGAGGTCGTTGGTGAACGCGGCGTAGATCTCGGGGCTGAGCCGGCGAACGCGTGGGCCGCCGTCGAACGGCGGGACGTTCGCGGGGTCGAACAGGACGTGGTGGGGGACGGAGTTCCCGTTGGCGTAGGCGGCGCGCCGCGCGAAGTTCTTGCCGGCCCGCTTGGCCTCGGCGTGCGCCCAGCGGCCCACCGCGACCAGCTCGGCATCGCTCGGCCGCGGGCGGCCCTTCAGCGGCATCTCGCCGGTGGCCAGTTTCTCGACCACGCCGGCCCACCGCGCGCCGCTGGTGCTGGCCTTCATGTCCGGGTCGAGCGCGGTCAGGTCGAGGTCGCCCTCGGCCTTCTTCGCACTGTGGCACACGGCACAGTGTTTGGCGATGAACGGGGCCACGGACTTCTCGTACTCGGCCTTGCTCTCGGCCGCGGTGGCGAGCCTCAGTTCCGGGGCGTCGGGCGCGACCGGGGCGGGCGGTGCCGCGGTCCCGGCACCGAGCAGCACTGCGGTCAGCAGCAGCGGGACAGCGAACAGGCGGGGCATGGCGTGAGCGGCTCCGGCGGCGGTACCTTATTAGAACCCCGCGCACGCGCGGGCCAGACGGTCGGCACGAAAACTTCAGCAACTCAGGCGTCCGGGTCGGCCCCGGCCGGTTCGGGCGCCACGTCCCAGACGGCGACACCGGCTTTGTTCGTCGCGGTCACGAGTTGCTTCCCGTCTGCGCTGAACGCGACCGACCGCACCCCGCGGGTGCCGGCCTCGATCACCTGCCGGCTGCGCCCGGTGTCGGCGTGCCACACCCACACCTGCCCGTCCTGCGTGGCCGCCGCGAGCAGTTCGCCCCGCGGGTCGCAGGCGAGCCGCGACACCACCCGCTCGAAGCCCTCCAGCGTGCGGACCGGTTCGCGCTCGCGCACGTCCCAGATTTGGACCGCCCCGTTGAACCCGGCGGCGAGGCGCTTGCCGTCCGCGGTGAACGCGAGGGCCGTCACGCTCTTCCGCCTGGTCGGCAGGTCGAACAGTCGCGCCCCAGTGGCCGTGTCGAACACCGCGATGGCGTTGTTCGTCCCGCGACCCAGATCGGAGACGCCGACCGCGAGCCACCGGCCGTCGGGCGAGGCGCCCAGACACGGGACCGTGTCCTCCAACTCGCACGCGAACCGCTCCGCGCCGGTGGCCGCGTCCCACACCCGCACCCGGCGGTTCTGCGGCTTGGTGCCGCCGGCGGTCGCGAGCCACGAGCCGTCGGGGCTGGCGCACAGGAACCGGGGCTCGGACACCCGCACCGGGGCCGACCCGACCTGTTCGCCCGAAGGCAGCGCGCGGACGCTCACCCGCTCATCGCGGTCGTCGCCGCGGCACACCGCCACCGTGCGCCCGTCGGGCGCGAGCCAGGCCGCGATGCCGTCGTTGAACACCTTCGGGGCGAACGTGGTGCGGCCCGGGTCGGGCGCGCCGGGCGCCCACCGCGCCCACTGCTTCGCGGACACGGCGAGCACCGCCCCGTCCGCCGCGAACCCCACGTCGAGCGCGTGGAAGTTGAGCCGGTCGCGGGGCGCCATCTGGACCGCGAGCGGGGCCTCGATGCGCACCGGGGTGCGCTCGTCGCGCACGAACGCGGCCCGGCCCGGGGCCACCAACAGCGGCTCCGCCGGAGCGCCGCGCACGATCTGCACGTCGCCGTCCCGCGGCTCGACCCGGGCCGACCCGGGGCCGGACGACCACAGCGCGAACGAGCCGCGGCTCACCGCGACCTCGGTCCCCGCGGTGCCGACCACCAGCGGCCCGCCGGCCGCGACGGCGGTCACGCGCCCCTCGACCAGCGCCAGCTTCCGCGCGCGGCCGTCGCCGGCCACCAGCCGCACGGTCGTCTCGGGGTGGACCTCCACCCGGGTGCGGTCCGGGAACTCCAGCACCGCCCCGCTCTCCTCGCCGACGGTGCGCAGGGTCTGGTCGAGCGCGAGTGTGGATTCTGGCCGGGCCGGGTCCACGTCGTGCCCGGCGACCTCGACGGCGCCGGACACCGACACCACCCGCGCGGGCGCCGCCGGCACGCGCGCCTGGTCGCCGCCCGGCCCGTCCGGTCCCGGCCCGGGGCGCGTGCCGAACCAGACCGCGACCGCGACCGCCGCCGCCAGTGCCGCGAGGGCGGCCCACAGCGGGGCGCGCCCCCGGGCACGGAGCCGCGAGCGCGCGGCGAGAGCGGAGAGGACCGCCGCGGCGGTCCGCTCGGTCCGCTCCGACTCGATCCGCTCGACGGTCGCGGCGGCGAGTTCGAAGTCGGTGCGCAGGTCGCGCAGGGACAGTTCCAGGCGGAGCAGCGCGCGGTGCCGCCCCTGCGCGGCGGGGTCGGCCGGGAGCAGCTCGTGCAGCTCGCGCGCCTCCGCGGCCGTGAGGGCGCCGTCGATCAAGCGGTCGGTGAGTTCGTCGGTGCGGTTCATAGAACCTTCAGTTGCCCCTCAATGCACGCGCGGAGCCGGAACCGGGTGCGGGAGAGCGCCCGCTGGACCGCCGCCGGGGTCAAGCCGCGCTTGACGGCGATGGTCTCGAACGACAGCCCCTTCTCGTACCGCAGTTTCAGCAGCGCGGCCTCGTCGTCGGGCAGTGCCGAGCGGCACGCGCGGAGGGCCGCCAGATACACGTCGGCGTCGTCCCGCGCCGGTTCGTCGGACCGGACCCGCTCGGCCAGCGCCTCCCGGTACACGGCCAGCCGCTGCTCGGCCCGCGACGCGGTGCGGAACTCCTTGCGGAGCCGGTTCCGGGCCACCGTCCGCAGCCACGCGCCGAAGTCGGTGCCGGTCTCGTACAGGTGCAGGTGGCTGTACGCGTCGACGAACGCCTGCTGAACCAAGCTCTCGGCACGTTCCAGCGCGGAACATGCTCGCCGCGATGCGCCACACGTCGGCCTCGTACAGCCGGATCAGGCCGGCGAACGCGGCCGTGTCCCCCGCGAGTACCAGCCGCACGATGCGGTCGGCCTCGGGCGCGGGCGGTTCGGGTGTTGGCGGCGTCCGGCCCATAACCACTGAACCCCGATAGCGGCCCGCGCCAGACAGACGGGCGTCACCGGCCGGCCCCGGCGACCGGCAGTTTCACCTGGTGTAGCCGGTACTCGCCCGCGCCCGTTATGAACAGCGTGCGGCCGTCTTTCCCGCCGAACGCCAGGCCGGACACGTTACGCGGCACCCCCAGGATCATCGCGACCACCTTTTTCCCGTCCGGAGACACCACCGCGACCGCCTCGCCGGACGTGTGCGACTCGGCGCCGGCGATGTATATGTTCCCGAGTTTGTCCACCGCCAGCCCCTGAAGGCGCCCGACCCATCCGAGCAGGGTGGCGCCGCCGTCCTTCGCAAGCGGCAACTTCTCCAGTTCCGGCTTCAGGTCTTGCACTTTGAAGAACACCTCCCCCTTCCCGGGCTTGCCGTCGGCGTCAAGCGGGAACCGCCACACGGCACGCCCGTCGGCGTTCGGCAGCTTGGAGGCGACGTACAGCACTTCCTGTGTGGGCGACAGCCCAACGCCGTAGGTGTGGCCGATTTTCGGGGTCAGCACCTCGACCGCGCCGCCGGGCGCGACGGCCCGCGTGCCGCCGTCGGGGAAGCCCGACCAGAACACGCGGCCCGACTTGTGCGCGGTGACGAAGTGAGGGGTGCCGGCATCCTTGGCCGCGATGACGGTGCTTGAGCCGTCGGCCTTGATGCGCACGACCCGCGGCGGGTCCTTCTCGGTGAGGATCAGGTTGCCGTCGGGGTCGGTCGCGAGGCCCACGGGCACCGGCACCTCACTATGGGTTTCGAACCTGTCCGGCGCGGTGAACGCCACGAGTCGCTTTCCGCCGCGGTCCGCGATCACCAGTTTGTCTTTCCACCAGACCATCCCGGACGCGGTCATCCTCGGGCTGCCGTCCACGGCCTCGGCGGCGTACACGCCCGCCGGTGCGGTGTCCGGTTCGGCCCCGCGCGTTTGCGGAACGGGGCAGGCGAGCAGCAGGAACACGATCAACCGGCGGGGCATACGAGGTCCGGGTTTCGGAGGACGGGGACAGCAACCGAACCCCGTGGCCCGGACGAGCCAGACACAGTCAGTTCTTCTGCCCTGCGCCGGTTTTTGAGGGACTCGCCGCCTTCTAAAAATACGCAAGGGGCGAGCCATTCGCCCCTGCGCGAACGGCGGCGACAGGTCGCTGCCGTCGCTGGTTGCTGCTAAATACGTACAACGTTGGTGCTAAATACGTACAAAAGCAGAGTCGTGGAGGCGCCTGCGGCGCCAATAACACACCAGAGGTGTCCGAATGAGCCTGGAGCGGACGCGGGCGGCAAACGTGTCGGAGTTCCCGGTGCTGCCCAGCGAGGTGTTCTTCGTTTTAGCGGGCATCGGGCTGGTCATCGCGAACGTGGTCCGGTTCGCTCAGTGCCCGGACTTCCTGGACTGGCCCACACTCGCACTCTTCGTACTCGGACTGCTCGGCGCCGACTTCGTGTCCGGTGTCGTTCACTGGGCCGGCGACACCTGGGGCACCACCAAGACGCCGATCATGGGGTGGCGCTTCGTGCGCCCGTTCCGGTTCCACCACGCGTACCCGCTGGACATGTGCAAGAGCAACTTCTTCACCACCAACGGGGACAACGTGCTGGCCGCGTCGCCGATGCTCATCATCCCACTGTTCTTCCCGGTGACCGACTCGACCGGCTGGCTGTGGGCCGGGGTGTTCGTGTGTTCGAGCGGGTTCTTCGGCATGTGGACCAGCCAGTTCCACCTGTGGTCGCACATGAAGCACCCGCCGCGGGCGGTGCGGTTCTTCCAGAAGTACCGTATCATCCTGTCGAAGGAGCACCACCAGCGGCACCACAAGGCGCCGTACCAGACGAACTACTGCATCACCACCGGGTGGTGCAACCCGGTGCTGGGCCGCATCGGGTTCTGGCCGGCGCTGGAGTGGGTGGTGTCGAAGTCCACCGGGGCGACGGTCCGCCCGCCCGAGCCGGAACACACCTACACCAAGCCCGAAGACATGCCAAAGGGTCCGGCCGTGGAAGTGAAGGGCGAAGCGCCGGCGGCGCCCCCGGGTGAGGGCACCCCGTCCGTCAAGGCGTGACCGGGCCGGGCGCCCTCACCCCGCCCCTTCTCCATTTGGCCGACCCGCGGCTCCAGCACAGTCGGTTCGGCCGGCTTCAGCAGGTGCCCCGCGGTTTTGGTCTTCTCGGCCGCTCGGCGCACCGGCACCTCGGCGGACACGTCCAGCAGCCCGCACGTCCGCTGATCAGCGCACAGGGATCGTCGCCCGGCAGCTACCGAGCGACCAGCGGCACCGCCAGCGTGGCTCGGTCAGCCTCGCAGCGGGCCGGGCGCCTGGGCCACATCCGCTGCAAACGGGCGGCCGGCGGGTCGCTGGTGCCGGCGTCGCTACAATCTGCACGTTCCCTCAATCTACTTCAGGAGCGCGCCGTGCAGAAGCAGTTCTACAGCCCGCCCACGCTGAACCCTACGAACGGGTTCAGCCACGCCGTGGCCGTGACCGGGGGCCGGACGGTTTATGTGTCCGGTCAGGTGAGCGTCAACGAGAAGGCCGAGGTGGTCGGCAAGGGCGACCTCCGCGCCCAGACCGAGCGCACGTTCGAGAACCTGAAGGCCGCGCTGGCGGCCGCGGGCGCGACTTTCAAGGACGTGGTCAAGGTGACCTACTTCGTCGTCGGGTTGAAGCCGGAACACGTCGCGCACGTGCGCGAGGTGCGCCGCAAGTACCTCGACCCGGACGGCCCGCCCGCGAGCACCCTGGTCGGCGTTGAGGCGCTGGTGGTGCCCGACTGGCTCATCGAGATCGAGGCGATTGCGGTCGTGCCGGGGTAAGGGTGCGGGCCGCAACCGGTATCCTCGAACGCCGGGCCGGCGCCGATTGGGCTCGACAGGTGCGTTGACCGAGCGGATAGTATAACTGAGGTTGAGACGAGCGCCCGGGGGCTAGATACGCGATGCTGCGCGGCCTGCTGACGTACCAACTGGTTCTCGCGGTGGCGGTGGGGCCGATGCTCTGCTGCTGCTCCGCGGGCAAGTCGGTCGCGTCCGCCCCCGCCACTCAGTTCCGCGCTCCGGCCGACCCGGCGAGTTCGTGCTGCGCCCGCAAATCGGCGCCCGCGAAGCACACCCCGGCCGAAAAGCCGAACCCCGCGAAGCACAGGGAGCCGACGGAAAAGTGCCCGTGCAAAGACGGGTCCGGGAAGTTGCCCGCGGCCCAGACCGACCCGACGCCGGCCGCGCTCGCGGCGCTCAAACTCCTCGCGCTTGACAGCGTGGCGCCCTTCACGCTGCCGAACGCGACCGGGGCACCGGCCGATTCCGGCCCACACGCGCCGGCCGCTGCCGGTGCCCGCCTGCTGACCACGTCCGCGCTCCTCTACGCGCACCACAAGCTGCGCTGCTAGCCCCTTCCCGCCGCGCACCTGCGAAGGTGCCGCGCCCCGATTTCCCGCGAACGCGCGGCTCGGTCAACCGTGTTCGTCGCCCCAATAACCGCGACGCTTCGTTCCGCAGGCACCGCGCCGGGCGAAGGGCTCTGTCCCTTGCCGCGCGAGAGGACCGACACATGCTAGGCAAATGGAATGTGCTCGGCGGGCTGTTCGCC
>JBJSXS010000573.1:0-4444 GCA_046086545.1 Gemmata sp. | reverse complement strand
CCCGGGGCGGAATCAAGAGCAGGGGGCATGGGCAGATGAAGAAGCACGAAAACCCGCGCGCCCCGAGCTGGAAACTCGGGGCGCGCGGGTAATTTGGCTGCTTTCGCCTTGTTGCTACCTACTTGCCGCTCCTACCGGGCTATCGCGGTTCGCCGGCGGCCGCGGGCGCGGGCTGGCCGGGGCCAGCGGGGGCGCCGCCGCCGCCGAGTGCCGGCCCGCCGCGGCGCGCCAGGCCTTCCGGGTCTTCCATACTCGCCAGTTCGCGCGGCAGCGGGAACGCCGGGTCCGGCGCGAAGTACTGCGGGTAGTGCTGGAGGTACCGGCCGCTGGGCAGGGTCATCCCGCCCATGACCGTCTGGCACCCGCTGGAACACGTCAGGGTCAGGCCGAGCAGCGCCACGGCGCTCGCCACCCACCGGCGATTGGTTCGCATTGTATCCTCGCTGCTCCCTGGCCCGGCACCTGCGCGAGAGGCGCGGGGGCCGGTGCTGCAGCCTGTATCGGTTGCGCCGGGCGTGCGGCTTCAGCGAAATTCCGCGGTCGCGCGGCCCGGGCGCGGGGGGCGGTAGGTCGTTGACCGGCCCCGCGTTCCCCCCTAGCATGGCACCCTGTCGAACTGTCGCCCCTGCCTCCCCGACGGACCTCCTCACGGATGACCGGCACACGGACCCGTACCCGCCCGCGTCCGCTCCCGCTCGAGTTGCGGTGGGACGCCCGCCGCCCGCTCCCGGCCCGATGGGTCCTTCCCGAAGGTGCCCGTCTGCGGGTGCCGCCGGCGCCCGGCGGCGGCCTCGACTTCACCGCCCGGATGCGCGCCCTGTGCGAAGACGTGGCCGCGCGGTGCGAGGAGCTGCGGCACATCCAGATGCCGCGGGTGCTGGTCGCCTTCACCCCGAGCCGCAACCGCAGCCGGTACGGGCTCCAGGCCCGCGTCACGCCCCTGCGGTTCCGCAACGGCCAACTCACCCGCCGCCACGGCCCCACCGACTACCAGGTGCAGCGGTTCTTCGTGGACGGGCTCGAGATGCTGTACGTTCTCACGTTCTGCCTGCCCCGGTTCCTCGATCAGCCGTTCCGCGAGAAGCTCATCACGGTGTTCCACGAGTTGTACCACGTCGGCCCCGCGTTCGACGGCGACTTGCGGCGGCACCCGGGCCGGTACGCGGTCCACTCGCACTCGAAGGAACAGTACGACTCGCGCATGGCCCGACTGGTGGACGGGTACCTGGCCGCGCACCCGGAGCCCGGGGCGTTCGCGTTCCTGCGCCGGGGCTGTCGCGAACTGTGGGACGCGCACGGCGGCATCACTGGCGTGGTGGTGCCGCGCCCGAAGTTGCTCCCGGTGGGGGTGGCGTCGCGCCAGGGCGCGGCCCGCAGCCGCACAGACGCGGGGTGAGGTTCGCGCCGCGCTCGTGCGGCCCGAGGGGCGGGGGGCTCACCGCGCGCGGGCCGGGCCGTTCGCACTCGCCGGGCGCCGGTTCCAGGGCATCCGCGCGAGCAGCAGCCCCATCCCGCAGGTGTGTGACCCCCGCGAACACCAGCCCGGCGCCGACGAACGCTGACAGCCCGACGAGCGCCGGGTGCAGGAAACTGAGCCCGACGCCGAGCAGCACCAGCCCGCCGGCGGCGATCCGCACCTGGCGCTCCAGCGACACCGCTTTGCGCCCGCGAACGACGGGCAGGCCCGCGGCCACGCACGCCAGCGTCCCGCCGTCGACGTTCACTGCGTGCGCGAACCCGGCGGCGTGCAACTTCTCGCACGCCTTCGCCCCGCGGCCCCCCTTCTGGCACACGACGTACACCGGCGCGGCCGGGTCCAGCCCGAGCCCGCCCGGGGAGAGCTGGTCGAGCGGCACGTTCCGCGCGAACGCGACGTGAACCTCGCCGAACTCGGCCGGGGTGCGCACGTCGATCAGGGTGACGGCGCCTTCGCTCGCGAGTTCCGCGAGGCGCGCCGGGGTGACGGTCGCGAGTGACACGGTTCAACCTCCGCACAAGAGTATGGTCAGTTGGGGCCGGCTTGAGCGGCCTTCCAGGTCTTGAACGAGCCGGTCAGGTTCCGGCACCGAAACCCCCGCTGCGCCAGGACGCGGCACGCGGAGTACGACCGCTGCCCGGTCGCGCAGTGGGCTACGATCTCCTTGTCGCGCGGCAACTCGCCGAGCCGGGCGCGGAGTTCCGCCAAGGGGACGTGCGCCGACCCCGGGATCGCGCCGCCCTCGCGCTCTTTCGCGTCCCGCACATCGAGAATCAGAGTTCGTTCGGGATCGAGCCGGCCCACCTCGTGCCACTGGATGGTGCGCACGCGGCCGGCGCGGGCGTTCTGCGCGGCCATGCCCGCCAGGTTCACCGGGTCTTTCGCGGACCCGAACGGGGGGGCGTAGCACAACTCCAGTTCGGCCACGTCGTCCACGGTCATGCCGGCCCGCAGCGCGGTCGCGAGCACGTCGATGCGCTTGTCCACGCCGTCGGCGCCCACCGCCTGCGCCCCCAGCAACCGCCCGGTGCCCGGGGCGAACAGGACCTTCAGCGCCACGGGCTTCGCGCCGGGGTAGTAGCCCGCGTGCGAGTTCGGGTGCAGGTGGACGGCGTCGAACGCGACCCCGGCTGCGGTCAGTTGCGCTTCGTTCGCGCCGGTGACCGCGGCCGTCAGGTCGAACACGCGCACGATGGCGGTGCCGAGCGTGCCCGGGTACTCGCTCGCGGTGCCGAATATGTTGTCGGCGGCGGTGCGCCCCTGCCGGTTCGCGGGGCCGCCCAGCGGGATCAGCGCCGGCGCGCCCGTGACCCCGTGCGCGACCTCGATGGCGTCACCCACGGCGTAAATGTTCGGGTCGCTCGTGCGCAGGTGCGCATCCACCTTGATGCCCCCGGTGGCGCCGAGTTCTAACCCCGCGTCGCGGGCGAGCTTCGACTCGGGGCGCACGCCCAAACCGAGGATGACGACATCGGCCGCGAGCCGAGCCCCGTCCGACAGAACCACGACCGACGCGCCGGCGTCCTCCTGTTCGTTGGGCGCGTCGAACCGGGCCAGCCCGTTGCTCAGGTGAAGGGCGACGCCGCCCTTCTTCAACTCGGCGTGCAGGAGGGCCGCCATTTCGCGGTCGAACGGCTTCAGCACCTGCGGGTTGCGCTCCACGACGGAAACGTGAAGCCCCCGGCGGTGCAGCTGCTCGGCGACTTCGATGCCGATGAACCCGCCGCCCACTATCACCGCCGTTCGCGCGGCCCGCGAGCGAATCCATGCGTCCGCGCGGTCCATGTCCTCGAGCGAGCGCAGCGCGAAGTGCCCGCCACGATCCGCCCCGGGCACGTTCGGGATGATGGGCGCCGCGCCGGTCGAGAGGATGAGGGCGTCGTACCGCTCGGTGTACTCGCGCCCGGTCGCGAGGTCGCGCGCCGTAATTTCTTTCCGGCCGCGGTGAACGCCCGTCACTTCGGTGCGGGCGCGAACATCCAGATTGTGAGCCGCCTTCAGCCGCTCCGGGGTTTGAACCAGCAACTTGTCGCGGTCGGTGATTTCGCCCCCCAGGAAGTAGGGAAGCCCGCAGTTGGCGAACGAGACGTGCGGCCCGCGCTCGAACACCACGATGTCCGCGTCCTCGGACAGCCGCCGCGCGCGGGCCGCGGCGCTCATCCCGCCCGCCACGCCCCCCACAACCAGCACCCGCACGCCCATGATTTCTCTCCCATATCGCGCCGCCGATCCGCGCCCGGTGTATGATACTATCGGTCGCATCGCTCATTACACAATATTGCCATTTAGTAATATATTGGGGGTGGTCCCTTGGCGGCCAGTTCTCTCGACCGCGGGTCGCTGGAGGCGGTGGCGCGGCTGTTCGCGGTGCTCGCGGAGCCGACCCGGCTGGCCATCTTGCAGGCGCTGAAAGGCGGCGCGCGGGGGGTGTCGGAGCTGGTTGCGGAACTGGAGGTTAAACAGGCGAACGTGTCGAAGCAACTCGGCCTCCTCTACGGTGCCGGCCTGCTGGCCCGTGAGCGGGACGGCAACGTGGTCCGGTATTCGATCGCCGACCCGATGATCTTCGAGCTGTGCGAGCTGGTGTGCGGGAAGCTGCGCCGGGACGCCGAGCGCCAGCTGGCGCAACTCGGCCCCGCGCCGAAGCGGCGCGGGTGAGGGTCTGAGGCGCAGCCCGCGGCCGAACCGGGCCTTGATCGCTTTCGCGGCCGTCGCGCTCAGCTCGTTGCCGCTCACGTGCACCACCTCGCGTCTGGGGGGAGCTTCGCGAGCGCGGCCGCGCCCCCTCGCCGGTCCGGTTCCCGGACGGGTCCGGTTCCCGGACGGGTGGAGTTCCCCACGAAAAGTGGACAGTGTTTAGCGGTGGATTCGGTTGTGCGTCCGCTCGTACTCGGCTGGTGACACGTACCCCAGCGACGAGTGCCGTCGGACGCGGTTGTAGAACGCCTCGATGTACTCGAAGATGCT
>JBJSXS010000572.1:0-3088 GCA_046086545.1 Gemmata sp. | reverse complement strand
CACCACGTCGGAGGCGACGCGGCTGACGCTGCGGGCCACGTCGATCGCCGGGTAGAACCCGCGCTCGGCCAGTTTCCGGTCGAGCACGATGTGCCCGTCCACCAGGCCGCGAACGTAGTCCGCGATCGGCTCGTCCATGTCGCCGCCATCCACCAGCACCGTCAGGAGGGCGGTGATGCTGCCGACCGCGGAGTTGCCCAGCCGCTCGACCGTGTTCGCGAGAGCCGCGAAGACGCTCGGGGTGTACCCGCGGCTGCTCGGCGGCTCGCCCAGGAGCAGCCCGAGTTCGCGCTGGGCGATCGCCAGGCGGGTCAGGCTGTCGATCACGAACAGGACGTTTTGGCCGGCTTCGCGGAAGTGGTCGGCGATGGCGATGGCGGCCTGAGCGGCCCGGACGCGCATCAGCGGGGTCTGCTCGCACGTGGCGACGATCACGATCGACCGCGCCATGCCGTCCTCGCCCAGAACGTCTTCGAGGAACGGCGCGACCTCGCGCCCGCGCTCGCCGATGAGAGCGATCACGTTCACGTCGGCCTGCGACCCCTTGGCGATCTCGCCCAGCAGGGTGCTCTTGCCTACGCCCGAACCGGCGAAGATGCCGATACGTTGGCCCTTGCCGCAGGTCAGCATGGAGTCGATGGAGCGGGTGCCGGTCACGAACGGCTCGCGGATGCGCTGGCGTTCCATCGCCGGCGGGGCCGGGCGGTTGAGCGGGACCGGCTTGCACCCGGAGATCGCGCCCTTGCCGTCGACCGGGCGGCCGCGGCCGTCGATGACGCGGCCGAGCAGGTTGTTTCCGACCGGGATCGTCGCACCCTTGCCCTTGCGCATCACCGGCATCCCGGGGCGCAGGTCGTCGGTCGCGTCGAACGGCACCATGTAGGCGACGTCCTTCTCGAAACCGATCACCTCCGCCAGCACCGGCTCGCCCCTGCGCGGCATGATGAAGCAGTGGTCGCCCACCGCGGCGGGAATGGCCGACTTCATCAGGCCCGTTACGCTCTGCAACCGCCCGCCGACGCTGTACAGCGGCGTCTGGGTGATGCTGCGGTTCATGGCTGACATGTCAAGACCGAGCATTGTTCAAACTCCCGAGCAGGTCTTCCCGAATGTCTTGCAGTTCGCGTGCGACGTCCGACAGCAACATTGACTCGTGCCCTTCGACCTGGCACCCGCCGCGGCTCATCTCCGGGTCCGGTACCAGGCGCGGGTCGTCGCGGTCCTGCGACAGCGGCTCCCCGCCCAACCGCGCCCTGAGAAGCTCCAGGTCGGCCGGGTTCAGGCGCACGCTCACGGCGACATCGTCACCCAGTTGTGCGAGCATGTCTCGCACCTTGGCGTCGATCGGGAAGTCGTTAGCCACGATGCGCTCGTGCAGCAGCCGCGAGGAGATGGTGAGGGCCAGTTCGACGGCGACGCGCTGGAGGTCTTCGATTCTGGCGACCCGCTCCTTGCGGAAGACGGCGATGTCGCCGCGGCACTCGGCGAGTACTGCCTCAATCCGTTGGCGGTCGGCCGCCAGTTCGGCTGCAACATCCGCTTGAGAATGGTCCGCGGGGGCAAGTGCCGGCGCGGGCGGTGGTGCGTGTACTGGAGGAGGAGTGGGAGCCGCCTGGGGTTTCGCGGGCGGGGCCGACGTTGGGCGAGGGGCGGCCAAAGTCACAATCTGGTCAGCCGGAACCACCTCGACCCCCTTGAAAGGGCGGGGGAACCGCAGCCGGCACTCGAACGGCTGGCGATCGAACCCTTTAAGGGTGATCGGAGCGGACCGCATTAGGCGTTCCCGTTAGACAACTTTCCGACTGGTGGGTGACCCGCATCCTGGCCACCCAGAACCCGAGTGCCTGTTACCAACAGGCGAGCGAAACCGCAAGACGCTGCTTGCAGAATCCGAGCTACCGGTAACATGGTTCGCGTCTGTGCGGAATGCGCGACTTACTTCGTGGAATTGGTAATTTTTTTCCCGAAAATAGCGACCCGGTTTCGGTAGGTGAAGAAGTATTTCAGGCAGGCGCAAAATGGCAGTCGAAATGGTGTTGGAACGTGACTGGTTATTCTTCTGGTGTAATCTCGCCATCTTCCTCAGCTTTTCGCACCACCGCAATTACCTTGTTTTGCGCCTCGCGTATGCGCGACACGGGAATCGACCCGAGGAGCGCGCTTTCGTCTGCCAGCACCTCGCGTGAGCGGCTGGACATGTTGTTGCTCACCTTCGCCATCAAGGCCGCGTCGGACCCCTTGAGGGCAACCGCGAGCGTTTTTACGTCGAGTTTGCCGAGCAGCGCCTGAATCTGCCGGTCGGGGATCTTGAGCAGGTCCTCGATGCGGTACAACTTCTCGGCGATCTTCGCGGCCAAGTCCGGGTCGGACGCTTCGATCTTCTTGATGACCGGCAGCCGCTCGGCACGTGGAACCGCGCGGAGCATGTCCGCGAGGTTGGTGATCAGTTCATCCTGGGTCGGCTCCTTCGGCACCTCGCGCAGTCGGCGGCCTTTTTCAGCGACTGCCTTCATGAGCTTGTCGAGGAGGGCCTGATTTCGAGCCCCCGGTCGCGACATGCGAAGGGTGACCTCGGCGCGAACGTCGAGCGGCAAGCCCTGGATGACCTGGCCTGCTGCGACCGGGTCGAGGCTGCCCAGGATGAGTGCGACCGCGCCCGGCTGCTCGCCCTCGAGCGCCTTTGCGAGCGACTGCGGTGTCAGTGCGCGAATCGCTTCGGAGGGGGTGGGCTCGCGGGGCGGCTCGGACTCGGCCGCGGGTGATGCGGCCGGGGGCGAGCGTTCGGCGATCCGTTGAAGGTCAAAAAAGTGGGCGAGGGCCGAGTCAATCTCGTTATTTGGCGAGGGGTTAGGTGTTTCTGTGCCGAGCCTTGCACGCAAGCGCGCCGAGGCATCCGTTCCGAGCCGGCCGAGGATCGCTTCACCGACCTCCGCCGGCATCAGCCGGAGTAGCAAAACCGCCACGTCGTCGCCAGGGGCGTCGGGCATCCGCACTCCGCATCACGCGCCGACCATTGCCCGGAAGACTGCCGCCACCCGGTCCGGGTCGGTCCGGGCAATATCGATCAAACGATCCAGTTCTGCCCGCC
>JBJSXS010000571.1:0-4687 GCA_046086545.1 Gemmata sp. | reverse complement strand
TGACGACCCTCGACGTGAGGGGCACGAAGGTGACGGCGGCGGGGCTGGCCGAGTTCCACGCCGCGGTCCCCGGGTGCCGCATCGCGCACGACGGCGGCGTCATCGAGGCGAAGAAATAAGGGCGGCCCGACCGCGTGGGGCGATGCGTCGCCCTTCGATAACTGCTTTTAATTGCCGTGAGCGGCTGACATCTTAGATTGACCGTCCCGCCGTCGCCGGGCTAAGATCGCGCGCTGGTTCGGGCCGAAAAGGGGCAGTCAAGCACCTGTCGGTCGGCCGTGGCGCGAGGGCACGAGGACTCGGCGTGAAATCGTTCGTCCACGCCCTGCTCGCGCCGTTCGCCTCCGCCGCACCTGTCGTTCCCGGGCTCGCGGGCAAGCACCCGCTGACCGAGCCGCAAGTCGGGCGGTTGCCGATCGGCGAGTAGCGCTGCACCGCGTGCCACACCAGCACGACCGCGCCGCGCTCGACCTCGCCGACGTGGGTGCCCGCGTGGCGCCGGGGCACCTGCGGCGGTTCCTCGCGTCGCCGTCGGCCGCGCACGCGGGACCGACGATGCCGGCCTGCCCGGTGCAGTTGAACGCGACCGCGAGAGGGAGCTGCGGGCCGCCGGGCGCGAGCCGGTGGAGGGACCAGGGGCCGAACTGCATCGCGTGCCCCAGCTTCAACGGGAAGGGCCCGGGAAGGCCGGGACCGAGCTGCTCGCCAGCCCCGAGCGGATCCGACCGAGTTGGTTCTAGCACTTCCTGCGCGCGCCGAACGCGATCGTCGGCGAGTACAACCCGCCGGGCAGCGGGATCGACCACCCGAAGCTCAAGGTCGTGCCGCGCAAGCCGAGCTACTACAGGTGACCGCGCGGGCCGCCGCGCGCGGTCACTTCTTGTCGGGCTCGTAGACGAAGGCCCTGTCGTCCGCGGGCAGCACCCACACGTTGCGGAACCGCACCGGGTTGCCGTGGTCCTGGAGGAACACCGGGCCGGTCATCGTCTTCTTCTGCTGGTCCCGGATCGCGTCGAGGTACGGGGTGTTGCCGAACCGGAACGGGTGGAACGCCGACTTCGGTTCGCCGAACCGCGCCCCGTCCTGGACCTTCGTCCCGTTGAACCAGACGGTCACGGCCCCGGCCTCGACGATCTTGCCCGAGTCGTCGCGCCGCGGGGCGCGGTACCGGATGTCGAACACCTGCCACTCCCCCGGCTTCCGGCACGCGTTGGTGAGCGGCGCCGCGAACCCGTACAGCGCGCCGGCGTCCTCCTGCGTCACCTTGTCCTTGCCGAAGGAGTTGAGGATCTGGACCTCGTAGTTCCCGTGGACGTACACCCCGCTGTTCGCCGGCCCCTTCTCCGGCAGCAGGAACTCGACGTGGATGTCCGCGTCCCGGAAGTGCAGCTTCGAGACGATGTGGTTCCGGTTCCCTTTGGGCGTCGAGACCGCCACACCGCCCTCGACGGGCCAGTTGATCTTGTCGCCCGCCATGCTCACGAACGAGTGGTTCCCCTTGTCGTCGAGCAGCACGGCCGCACCCTTCGGGGGCGGCACGGGGAGCTTGCTCTGGTCGGGCTTGAACTCGGGTTCGGCGGTGACTTGCCACAGCCTGCCGAGCAACTCGAACATGTCCGGGTCGTGCTTCTTCAGCTCGTCGCGGGTGAACGGGAAGAAGTCGTTCCGGCCGAAGTACGCCTCGGTCGCCTCCGCGAAGTACTCCATCGGGGTCGTCATCGCGTAGGCCCTCTCGACCGTGTTCGGCCGGCCGTTGCCGAAGTGCCGCTCCACCTTGTCGTACTTGCCCGACTCCTTCGCCCGCGCGTACGCGGCGGCCACCTCCGGGTTGCCGAACCCCTTGGGCAACTCGCGGTCGTGGTACCCGTGCGCAAGTTCGTGCAGCACGAACCACGGCATGCGGTTCCCTTCGGCTTCGAAGGTCCGGACGTCGGTGAACTCGACCGCCCCGGCCATCGCCGGGTCGCGGCCGTTCTTGCGCAGCCAGTCCGCGCCGGGGTGGTACTCGGCGCTCGGCCGCACGCCCGGGTACTCGGGGTTCAAGTACATCGGAACCTTCTGAAGTTTCGCCACGGCCGCCTTCGGGACCACTTTCGTGATCGCCTCCAGTTGCCGGTCGAGCAGGTCGAGCGCCTTGGCGGTCGAGCGCGCGTCCGCGGCGAGCAGCTCGCGGTTGATGTGCAGCGTCCAGCCGCGGAGGGCGCGCGTCTCGTACACGGGGTCCGGCGCCGGCGCGTGCGGGGCCTGCAGGTTGTCGCGGAGGAACCGCGTCATCGTTTCCATCAGGTGCTGGTCGGTGTTCCGGCCCTCGCGGATCGCGTGGCTCCGGTTCGGGTACGGCAGCACGCTGAACCGTTTGCCCCTGGCGATCAGCTCCTCCATCAGCCGCTCGGTGCCCTGGTAGTGGCAGTTGTCGTCGCCGGTGCCGTGGACGAGCAGCAGGTTGCCGCGCAGCTTGCCGGCGTGGGTGATCGGGGAGCCGTCGCGGTAGCCGGCCGCGTTGGCCGCCGGCAAGCCCATGTACCGCTCCTGGTAGATCGAGTCGTACAGGGTCTGGTCGGCCACCGGGGCCACGGCGATGCCCGTGCGGTACAGGTCCGGGTGCCGGAACAGGGCGTTCAGGGTCATGCTGCCGCCGCCGCTCCAGCCCCACGAGCCGACCCGCGCCGGATCGACGAACGGCCACCGCTTCAGCAGCTCGCGCACGGCCGCGGCCTGCTCGGTCGGGGCCACGATGCCGATCTTGCGGTGCACCGACTTGCGCCACTCGCGCCCGCGGGGCACGTTGGTGCCGCGGTTGTCCACGCTGGCCACGACGAACCCCTGCTGCGCGAGCATCCAGTGCCACAGCCCGCGGGCGCCGGGCCACGCGTCGCGCGCCGTCTGGCCGTGCGGCTCGCCGTAGACGTACATGAGCAGCGGCAGCTTCGCGCCCGGCTCCGCCTTCGCGGGCTTCATGCTCCACCCGTCCAGCGTGACGCCGTTGCCGACCGGCACCCGCATGAACTCGACCTCCGGCCGCGCCAGGGCGGCCAACTTGGCGCGCAGCCGCGCGTTGTCCGTCAGCGTGCGAACGGCGGCGTGATCGCCCGGGCGCACCAGCTCGACCACCGGCGGCGTGGTGAAGTTCGACCACGTATGAACCGCCCACTTCGCGTCGGGGGAGAAGTCGTAGTCGTGCCACCCGGGTTGCTTCGCGGGGGTGAGCTCCTCGGTCCTGCTGCCGTCCAGCTTCGACCGGAACAGGTACCGCTGGGTCGCGTTCTTCGGCGAGGCCGCGTAGTACAGCCACCCGCCCGCCTCGTCCACCGCCTCGACCGCGATGACGTCGAACTCGCCTTTCGTGACGGGCTGCGGCGGCGAGCCGTCGGCGCGCGCGCGGTACGCGTGCCGCCACCCGGACCGCTCGCTCAGCCAGAGGAAGCTCTTGCCGCCGTCCAGCCACCGCCAGGGGTTTTCGTTCTCCAGCCACGCGGCGTCCTTCTCGGTGAACACCTCTGTGGCCCTGCCCGTGGCGGGGTCGGCCCGCCACACCTTCAGTTCCGTCTGAAGCCGGTTGAACTGCTGAACCAGGATCTGCGAGCCGTCCGGCGTCCAGTCGGCGTGGGGCAGATAGTGCTCGCGGGGGTCCCCGGGCAGTTCGAGCCACTGCACCTTTCCGCCCCCCGCCGGGACCACGCCGAGGCGCGTGGCCGAGTTCTTCTCGCCCACCTTCGGGTACGCGAACGAGGTGATCCGCGGTGACTTGCTGACCACGTTGTCGACCAGGTGAAACTCCGCCACGCCGGCGGTGTCGAACTGCCAGAACAGGACGTGACGGCCGTCCGGGCTCCAGCGGAAGCAATCCCGCAGATCCAGTTCCTCCTCGTTCACCCAGTCGGACGTGCCGTTGATGAGGGTCTTCGAGCCGTCGGCGGTGAGCGCGGTAACCTGCAGGCTGTTCACGTCCTGAACGTACAGGTTGTTCTCGCGCACGTAGGCGACCCGCGTGCCGTCCGGGGAGAAGGCGGCGAACATCAGCGACGACGGGGAGGCGTCCCCGCCCAGCTTGCGCAGCTTGCGCGTCGCCACGTCGAGCACCCAGTAGTCGCCGCGGGTGTCGCGCCGCCAGACGCGCTCGCTGTTCGTGCTGATGAGTACGCGCGACTCGTCGGCGGAGAGCGCGTAGGCGTCCACCGCGAGCGGTTCCTTGGCCCCACCCGGCACGAACGCCTGGGCCGGGACGAGGACCTCCTTCTTGCCCGTCGCTGGGTCGTTGCGCACCAGCTCGCGGCCGGCCCCGGCGGCAGCCTTTTCGAGGGTGAAATAGGTTGACGAGCGACTGCTCCACTGCCGCGCCGGCAGCGACTCGGTGCCGAACTCGCGGGCGCCGAAGAGCCGACCGACGGTGAGGAGCGATTCTGTGGGCGCAGGGTCATCGGCGCGGGCCGTCGCGCACGCGACGAGGCACGCCGTCAGGACGCCCAGCGACCACCGGGTCGGGTTGCGGTCAGCCATCACGATCCTCCCATGTAGCGATCCGCTGGCCCGCCCGCCCCGCGGGTCGTCAACGCGCGGTCACGACCCGCGGGCCGGGCGGGGCCGACACGAACCCGCGCCCCCGGCGCGCCGTAGGGCGCGGCGACGGTGGGGGAGTTCAACGGCTCGGCGGCGGCACCTGGGCCGCCCCGTGCGAACGTGCGTGCCC
>JBJSXS010000570.1:0-3454 GCA_046086545.1 Gemmata sp. | reverse complement strand
GCCCTGCGCCAGTTCGCGCGCCCAGTCGCGAAAGAACTTCTCCCGCTCGCCCCTCGCCTCCGGCACGGTCCGGTCCTTCGGCACGCCCGAGTGGGTGTCGACCGTGAGCGTCAGCCCGCCCTCGAACTGGACGTTGCTCATCGTTCCCTTCGCCCGGTCGACGCCCGGGCCGGTGAACATGGAGCCGCCGTCGTACACGTGCAGCGTGCCGGACTGCCGGGCGACCTTCCCGGCGTAGGCCGGAGTCGGGAACGCGACCAGGCCGCCGGCCAGCACGGCGGCAACCGTCGCCCAACTCGTCGTGAACCTGGACATTGCGTCTCCTCTGGGTAACGGGCGCCAACGCGGTGGCCCCGGTGTGGTTCAGGCGGACCCTATTTTACTGTACCCTTGAGCACACTTGCGATGTAATCCGTTGCGGCGCCGAGCGCCTTGTCGCGCGCCTCGAGCTTCTTCGCGTCGTCCGCTTCTTTCGCCGCCGCTTTGAACGCGTCGAGCAGCATCTCGCGGAGCCACTGCTCGTTCTCGGCCGTGAACCCGCGGTCGCGCGTCGTCTTGTCCACGATCACCTGCACGTACCCGGGGCTGCGGCACACCAGCACGAACACGCCCTTGGCCCGGTCGCCCGCGGCTGCGGATTTCGCCCAGCTCTCGAAGAACCTCGCGCGCTCGCCCGGCTCGTCCGGGAGCTTCCGGTCCTTCGGCACGCCCGCGTGCGTTTCAACCGTCAGCCCCGTTTCGCGCTCGAACAGCGCCTTGCCCATCGCGGCCTTGGCCTTGTCGATGCCCTTTTCAGTGAACAGCGAGCCGCCGTCGTACACATGCAGCGCGCCGGGCTTCCTGGGCGGTTCTTTCTTCGGCGGCTCCTTCTTGGGCTGCGCCGCATCCGCCGCCGGCACCGCGAGCAGGAGCGCGGCGAGCGCTGCAAGTCCCGAGCCGAGCGCTAGTGACCGAAGCATCCGCGTCCCTTTCGGTTCGACGGCGGGGCGACAGCCGTATTCTACCCCACGCCGGACGGCGAGTTCGCTCGAAACCGCCAAGCCCGGGTGCCCGCACGCCCGCGTGCCGCTTGCGGTATCATATCTTGAACCTGTCGCGAGGGGGCCGCCCGGAGCCGTCCTGTAACCTTGTCGGCCGGCACCCGCGGGAGCGGGCTCTGAACATTATTCGCCCACACCGGAGCAATCTTTACGTGTCTCGTATTCGCGCCACAACTATCTTGGCAGTAAGAACTTCCACCGGATCGGCCATCGGCGGCGACGGACAAGTGACCCTCGGCAACATCGTGATGAAGGCCGACGCGCGGAAGATCCGCACGCTGTACAACGGGCAGGTGCTGGCCGGGTTCGCTGGGGCCGCCGCGGACGCGTTCAGCCTGCTGGAGCGGTTCGAGCAGAAGTTGCGCGACAGCCAGGGTTCCGTTCCGAAGGCCGCTACCGAACTGGCGAAGGAGTGGCGCACCGACCGCATCCTGCGCAAGCTCGAAGCGATGCTGGTGGTGCTGGACCGGGACAACTTGCTCCTCGTCAGCGGCACCGGCGACGTGATTTCGCCCACGGACAATGTGCTCGCGATCGGCTCCGGCGGCCCCTACGCGCTGGCCGCGGCCCGCGCGCTGATGGTTCACACGGCGATGCGCCCCGGCGAGATCGTGAAGGCCGGGCTGGAGATCGCCGGCGACCTGTGCATCTACACGAACCGCAACATCGACGTGCGGGAGCTGACGTGACCCCCGCGCCGCTCCCCGCCGAACAGGCCGCGCTGCTCCGCGCGATCGTCGCGGAGCCGAACGAGGACACGCCGCGCCTCGTGTACGCCGACTGGCTGCAAGAGGGCGGGGACGAGGAGCAGGCGCGGTACGTCCGCGACTCGGTCCGACTGGCCGCGACCCCGCACGACGCGCCGGGGCGAAAGGCGCTGGCCGAACGGCTGCGGGAGACGCGCGACTGGCGCGGGCCCGAATGGCTCCAGCGCCTCGGGCTGGGCAAGCGCGCGGTCGGGTTCGAGCGCGGGCTGCCGGTGCGCGTGGTGTTCGAAGGGGCGAACGAGTTCTTCGCGGTGGCCGATCGGCTGTTCGCGCTGCTGCCGGTTCGCGCGCTCGAAATCTGTGCGTACAGCGGCACCCGACTCCGCGGCGACGCGGTGCGGCGGCTGGCCGCGATGCCCGAGCTGGCCCGGCTCACCGACCTGCGGTTCGTGGGGCACGAGCCCATCGACCCGAACGCGTGGCGCGCCCTGTTCCGGTCCCCGCGCGCGAGCGGGCTGACGTTCCTCGGGCTGAGCGGGTGCCACGTGGGGGCCGTCATCGCGACCCAGCTGGCGGCCGCGCCGCGCCTGGCGAACCTGACCGACCTCGACCTGAGCTACAACGACATCGGCGTGTTCGGCGCCCGCGCGCTCCTCGACTCGCCGCACCTGCTGAAGCTCCGGCGCCTGTGGCTGGAGGGCAACTTCCGCGCCCGCGCGGACGGCGAGGACGCGCTGGCCGCGGACCTGGAACTGCGGCTCGGGCCCGGGCTGCACCTGCACGACTCGCCGGCCGACGACGAAGAGGAACTGTGACCAGCGCGCCGCCCCAGAACGGCCGGACGCGACCCGCCCCCCGCGGCGGAAGGGAGACGGACCCGTGGCAGACGACATGACCCCGCGGCAGATCGTCGCGGAACTGGATAAGTACATCGTGGGCCAAAACGCCGCGAAAAAGGCCGTCGCGGTCGCCATTCGGAACCGCTGGCGCCGGCAGCAGCTACCCACCGAGATGCGGCGCGACGTGACGCCCAAGAACATCATCCTGATCGGCCCCACCGGGGTCGGCAAAACCGAGATCGCCCGCCGGCTGGCGTCGCTCGTCGGGGCGCCGTTCATCAAGGTCGAAGCCACCAAGTTCACCGAAGTCGGCTACGTCGGGCGCGACGTCGAGAGCATCATTCGCGACCTCACCGAAGCCGCAATCGGCCTCGTAAAGCAGGAGATGCGCGCGAAGGTGGGCGAGAAGGCCCAAGAGAAGGTCACCGAGCGGCTACTCGACCTACTCGTGCCAATGCCAACCCACAGTTCGTGGGAACCCGAGCAAGAGAAGGAAGACCAGGAGCGCCGGCAGCGCACCCGCGACAAGATGCGCGCGAAGCTCGAAGCGGGCGAACTCGAAGACCGCGTCGTCGAGCTGGCCGTCGAGCAGAAGGCGTCCCCGGTGCAAATCTTCTCCAACCTCGGGATGGAGAACATGGACGTCGATTTGCAGGGCATGTTCGACAAGATGATGCCGAAGAACGCGCAACCGCGACAGCTCGCCGTCAAGGACGCGCGCCGCGTGCTACTCGATCAAGAAACCGAAGCCCTCATCGACCGCGCCGCGGTGGTGGAACAAGCGGTGGAGCGCGTCGAGAATCACGGCATCGTGTTCCTCGATGAAATCGACAAGGTGTGCGGCCCGTCGAGCGGCCACGGCCCCGAC
>JBJSXS010000569.1:0-2304 GCA_046086545.1 Gemmata sp. | reverse complement strand
CGAACTCCATCCGGTGGACCACCCTCGTCCCCGGGTCGTACCACGCCTCGACCCGCCTCGGCCCGCGGTACTCCTGCGACTTCTTCTCGAACGCCAGCCCCCCGAGACCGTCGGCCGCAGCCGGCAAGGTGCTCACGCCGTAGGCGTCGCGGAGTTGCAGGAGGTCCGACCGGGGGTCGATGAACGGGATGCCGTGCTGGTTGCCCGGCAGCGGCCCGCGGAACCGCAGCGGGTCGCCGCTCACCCGGACCGGGCCGTCCGGGCGGATCGACCAGCCCCGCTCCCCGTCGCTCCCGGTAATAAACGGCCGCCCGTCGGGAAATCGCCGAACGAGGACGTACTTGTCTGGGTTGCGGACGTGCAACACCGCTCCGTCGAGCGGCGGCTGCTTCGGGTCGCCCGCGTCCGGCCGGTAGTCGCGGCCGGTGATCAGGTAGGTACGGTCACCCGCCGGGGCGGGAGCGTCGATCAGCCGGTCCAGTTCGGCGGCCGCACTCAGGGGTGCGGGCGGCGAGAGCCACACGACCAGTACCCCCGCCGCGGCGACCGCCAGCGACACCACCGCCGTCGCCCGCCACCGGGGGGATCGCCGCCCCGCTCCCGCCGGCCGGGGGCGGGCGGCCGGAGCCGGTCGTACCGCCCCGCCTTCACTCCCGGAAGCCGCCACGTCGCGGAGTCGGTCGTGGAGCAGCGACACGGCGGCGAAGACGCGGGCGTTTGCCGGGTCGGCCGTCAGCCACGCGTTCAACGCCGCCTCGTCCCCGGGGGAGAGCGTGCCGTCGAGGTGGCCGTGAATCAGGTCTTCCGCTTCCCCGGTCATTCCCCGTCCCCCTCGCCGCGTGCCTTGCCCTCGACGCACGCCCGCAGCCGGTCGCGGATCCGCTGGAGGGACTTGGCGACGGCGTTCGCACCCATCCCCAGATGTTCCCCGATGGCCGCGGGCTTCATGTCGCGTTCGTACCGCAGGCGGCACAGTTCACGGGACCGCTCGTCCAGGGCCTGCACGCACCCCCGCAGGTGGTCCAGCTTCCGGGCCTCCGCGGGGGCGACCTCGGCGAAGGCCGCCACCAGGGCATCGACCGCGTCCGTGTCGAAGGTCACCCGGTCCCGGCCCTTCCGCCGGAGGTGGAGCAGGGCATGATTGCGGGCCACGCCGAGTGCCCAGGCGACGAACGGCCGGTCCCGGTCGTACCTCTCGAACGACTCGACGACGGCCACGGCCGTGTCCTGGAGCACGTCGTCGCGGTCCTGGAAGTCCCGGACGAGCGACGCGACGAACGCCGAAACCGTCGGCACGGCGAGCGTCCAGAGCCGGGTGACCTCCCGGATGCGTGGGTCCATGTGGTGCGTACTCCTCGGCCTCACCATTGACTTAACCGCGGGGACGGGATCGTGACCGAGAATCTGTCGAAAGGATGCGACCGACCGCCGGCGGCCGCGGGTCGGAGAGCGAGCGATTCGAAGGAGTTCGGGATGCCGTGGGTGCCATGTTCGGCAGGCCGGTGTGGTCTTCGCCGCCGGTCGGCGACGAGATGCCGCTGTCCCGGTGACCCTCGGCCCGCCCGGCTCGACCCGGGTTTAAGCCCGGTGGCCCGGACGGCGATATTTCTTCATGGCGGTTCGGGTTTTTCGCCCGGCCACGCTACCTGAGGGCATGGAAATGTTCACGCGAATCACTCTCTGCCGCTCGGTCGGGATCACCGTCAACCAGCTGCAGCACCTGCACGACATGGGCCACATTGCGGAGCCGGAACTGCGGCTCGGCAACGCGAGGGTCTACAGGGCGGCCGACGTCGAGGCGATCCGCCGGCACGTCGAGGAGCACGGGGTCCGGGGCCGGCAACGCGGGCGACCGCGAAAGCAAGTGCCCTGAAAAACAACAGGCGGACGGTCCTGCCAGGGATACCGTCCGCCCGTGATCCACGCCCCCAACACCAGCGACAGTGAAGAGGCTCTCTACATATGATCGACACGACGGTTCCCGACCAAAAGGAAATCCACGCCAGCAGCCCGATCCTCGCTGCGGCTCTGCGGTATCTCGCCGCCGGCCTGTGCCCGCTCCCGACCCCGCTGGTCGGGGACGACCAGGAACTGAAGAGGCCCGACAAGCGAAGACTCCGCACCTGGAAGCAGCACAAGTCGTTCCGCCCCCAGGAACACTACGTGGAGTTCCCCACGAAAAGTGGACAGTGTTTAGCGGTGGATTCGGTTGTGCGTCCGCTCGTACTCGGCTGGTGACACGTACCCCAGCGACGAGTGCCGTCGGACGCGGTTGTAGAACGCCTCGATGTACTCGAAGATGCT
>JBJSXS010000568.1:0-5529 GCA_046086545.1 Gemmata sp. | reverse complement strand
CCCCGAGGTGGCCCGCGAGCTCACCGCCCGCGGCGCCGAGGTGATCGCGTGGCCGGTGTGGGGCTGCAACCCGCTGCTGGCGCAGGCGCGTGCCTGCGAGAATCACACCTACCTGGTCAGCAGCACCTACACCGACGCCAGCAGCAACTGGACGCTGACCGCGATCTACGACCACGCGGGCCGGCCACTCGCCAAGGCCGAGCAGTGGGGCGAGGTGATCGTCGCGGAAGTTGATCTGAACGAGCGCCACTTCTGGCGCAACAACCTGGGCGACTTTCGTGCGATGGTGCAGCGCCACCGCCCGTGAAAAGCAACGCCAGTAGCCGCATCGCTCCCGAAGACCGTATCGTTCACAAGCGAACTCGTTTCTGCCTTCTTCGCGACCCCCGCGCCCTGCCCGGTGAATACGCTGAACCTTCACGCCGCCCGCTCTCCGGAGTTTCGACATGCCACGGATCACACGTCGGGATTTCACCAAGACCGCCGCAGTCGCTTCGGCCAGCGCCCTGAACGCGAGCCGCGTGATGGGTGCGAACGAACGCGTGCGCGTCGGGTTCGTTGGACTTGGCAACCGTGGAGACCAGGTGTTGTCAGCGTTCCTCGAACACAAGGACTGCGACGTCGTCGCGCTGTGCGACATTTACCAGCCGTACGTCGAGTTCGCTTCCAAGAAAGTGGGCACCAACCCGCAGCAGTTCACCGACTACCGCAGGTTATTGGAAAAGAGGGACGTGGACGCGGTGGTGATCGTCACCCCGGACCACTGGCACGCGCTGCAGACCGTCGAAGCGTGTCAGGCCGGCAAAGACGTGTACTGCGAGAAGCCGCTGTCGCTGTGCGTCGCCGAGGGGCGCGCGATGGTGAAGGCCGCACGCGACACCAAACGAATCGTGCAGTGCGGCATCCAGCGTATGTCCAGCACCTTCTGCCGGGAGGCGGCCGAGGTCATCCGCTCGGGCGGCATCGGCAAGGTGACCGCGGTGCGCGCGTTCCACGTTCAGAACGAGTGGCCCAAGGGCATCGGCACCCCGCCCGACGCGGAACCGCCCGAAGGGTTCGACTGGGACAAATGGGTCGGGCCGGCGCCGCTGAAGAAGTACAACAAGAATCGGTCCTTCTATCGGTTCCGGTGGTTTTACGACTACAGCGGCGGGCAACTCACCAACTTCGGCGTTCACTACCTCGCGCAGATTCAGGCGGCGCTCGGCGTTGATGCGCCGAAGGCAGTGGTCGCGCTCGGCGGGAAGTACGGCAACTACGACAACCGCGAGGTGCCGGACACCCTGGAAGTGCTGTGGCACTACCCGGGCGACACGCTGGTGACGTTCTCGCAGTTCAACGCGACCGGTGCCGCGCCCGCCGCGAAGCCGTGCGAGATCGAGTTCCGCGGGTCGAAGGGTACGATGTACTTCCGCACAAACGGGTACGAGATCGTGCCGGAGATCATAACGCAAAACGAGTTCGCGGCCCGGACCCCGCTGGACCGGAGCATCGAGAAGGGGTGGCGCGCCGGGGCCAAGCCCGAGATCGAGGCGAAGAAGGTGGACGGTAAGATCCTCGACGCCGACCACGCGAGGAACTTCCTCGACTGCCTCAAAAGCCGCAAGGCCCCGACGTGCGACGTGGAGTACGGGCACCGGTGCACGAGCGCGGCGCTGATCGCCAACATCGCGCACCGCACGAAAACCTACCTGGAATGGGACGCCAGGGCCGAGCGGTTCACCAATAATGAAGAGGCGAACAAGTTGCTCCGCGTAGAGTATCGCAAGCCGTACACGTTCCCGGCCTGATCCTAGGGGTCACCGACCCACAGGTCCGTACCGTGATTGTTCTTCGCACAGACCGGAACGTCTGTGACACAACACACAGGCCCATGCGCACCGGCCTCGACGTTTTGCGTGACTCTCGGTTCGCGCCCCTGAAGGGCCGGCGCGTCGGGCTGGTGTGCCATCCGGCGTCGGTTGATTCCACCCTACGGCACGCGGCGGAACTGTTCGCCGGCGCGCCGGACGTCGATCTCGCGGCGCTGTTCGGGCCCGAACACGGGTTCCACGGTGCCGCTCAGGATCTGATGAGCGTCGGGCACGCGAGAGCCGGAACGCGGCGCGTTCACAGCCTGTACGGGTCCACGTTCGCGAGCCTGAAGCCCGCCGCCGAGGCGCTCCACGGCCTGGACACGCTCGCCATCGACCTGCAAGACGTCGGTACCCGCTATTACACGTTCCAAGCGACGATGCTCTACTGCCTGGAGGCGTGCGCGGAGAGCGGCGTTGCGGTGGTGGTCCTCGACCGCCCGAACCCGCTGGGCGGGGTTGACGTCGAAGGGCCGGCTCTGGCACCCGGGTTCGAGAGCTTCGTCGGGCCGCACGACATCGCCACGCGGCACGGCCTGACCATCGGCGAACTCGCGCGATTCTACAGGGGGATGCTCGTTCCCCGCGTCCAACTCGAGGTGATCGCGTGCGACGGACTGCGCCGCGCGCGGACGTTCGAGCAGACCGGGTTGCCGTGGGTGCTGCCGTCGCCCAACATGCCGACCCTGGACACCGCGGTCGTCTACCCGGGGATGTGCCTCATCGAGGGCACGAACCTGTCCGAAGGGCGCGGCACCACGCGCCCGTTCGAGTTGTGCGGCGCGCCGTGGATCAGCCCGGACGAGCTGGCGGGCAAACTCGAGGCGGAGCGGCTCCCCGGCGTGCGGTTCAGGCCCGCGCACTTCCGCCCGACGTTTCAGAAGTTCGCGGGGCAGGACTGTGGCGGCGTGCAGCTTCATGTCACCGACCGCCGCGCGTTCCGCTCGGTGCGCAGCGGCCTCGCGGTGCTGGCGCACATGCGCGCGCTGTCCGGCCCGCGGTTTGCGTGGCGGACGGAGGCATACGAGTTCGTTTTCGACCGCCCCGCGATTGACCTCCTGTTCGGGAGCGCCCGCGAGCGCAGCTCGCTCGAGGCGGGCGTGCCGTGGCGGGAGATCACCCGCGCCTAGGGGCCAGAAGAAGCGGCGTTCCGCGCGGCCCGCGAGCCGTTCCTGCTGTACGAATAGGCGCCCCGCCGAATGCAACTCTCCACGCTCGACCTCGCCATCGTCGCGGTGTACGTCCTCGGGATGACGCTCCTCGGGGTCTGGTTCACCCGCGCGCAGAAGGACCTGCGCACCTACTTCGTGGGCGACCGCAACGTCGGCTGGTTCATGGTGCTGGTGTCGATCGTGGCGACCGAGACGAGCGCGGTCACGTTCCTGAGCGTCCCCGGGGTGTCGTTCAACCCGAACGGCGGCAACCTCACCTTCCTGCAACTCTCCTTCGGGTACATCATCGGGCGGGGCCTCGTCGCGTGGCTCTTGCTCCCGCAGTACATGAATGGCGAAATGTTCAGCGCCTACCAGGTGTTGAAGGAGCGGTTCGGTCCGGCGGTGCAGCGGGTCGCCAGCGGCCTGTTCCTCCTCACGCGCACGATCGCCGACGGACTGCGCGTGTTCCTCACCGCGCTGCTGCTCCAATTCGTGCTGGGCGGGATCGGTCCCGCGATCGTGGTCGTGGGTGTGGTCACCATCTTTTACACCTACCTCGGCGGGATGAAGGCGGTGATCTGGACCGACCTCGTTCAGTTCGTCATCAAGATCGCCGGGGCCGCGCTGGCGGGGGTGTTCGTGTTGCGGCTGCTACCGGGCGGGTGGGAGCAGTTTCTCACCGGTGGAGGGGCCGCGGGCAAGTTCCGGCTGATCGATGCGGAGTTCGTGCCGTCCGTGGCGCTCAACCTGTGGGCCGGCGTGATCGGCGGTTCGGTGTTCTCGATGGCCAGCCACGGGGCCGATCAGCTCATGGTGCAACGCTACCTGTGCGCCAAATCGCTCCGCGAGGCGCGACTCGCGCTCGTCCTGAGCGGCTTCGTGATCCTCGCACAGTTTCTGCTGTTCCTCGGGGTCGGGGTCGGCATGTACCTGCTCGCGCAGGCCGGTCAGTTCCCTGAAGCCGCGGGGAAACGGAACGACGAGGTGTTCGGCCTGTTCATCGTGACCAAACTTCCGCCCGGCGTGGTCGGGGTGCTGGTCGCCGCGGTGCTGGCCGCGGCCATGTCCACCCTGTCGTCCTCGCTGAACAGCTCCGCGAACGCGGTGGTCACCGACTTTTACCGGCCCCTGCGCCCGCACCACGACGAGCGGTGGTATGTGCTGCTGTCGCGCTTGATGACGGCGGTGTGGGGAGCCGCGCAGATGGGCGTGGCGTACGCGGCCTACCAGATGGGCGGGAACAAGAGTGTGGTGGAACAGGTGCTGGCGGTCGCCGGGTTCACCACCGGGTTGCTGCTCGGGCTCTTCCTCCTCGGCAGCATGCGGCGTCCGGTGCAGCGGTGGGCCGCGTTAACGGGACTTGTGTGCGGATTCCTGACCGTCTTCGCGGTGTGGCTCCCGTCGTCGGGTTTAACCGCAGACCTGCCCGGTTGGGTTCCGGCGTTTTACAAGAAGCCGCTATTGGCGTGGCCGTGGTTTGCGCCCGTGGGTGCAGGAACCACCATTCTGACCGCCGTTGTGCTGAACTGGTTCGGCAAGCGCGGCACGTCCGTTGCATAGCCAAGTCTCACTCGGCTACTAACTTGAACGCTTGTGGACCGGAGGCGCCTGGCTCTCCCAATGGACCATCTCCAAACCGAAGCGCGGAACCCGGCGTCGTCGGAACTCGATGAGCTGACATCACTTCAGTTCGTGAAGCTGATGTGTTCCGAGGACGCGAAGGTCGCGCCCGCGGTGGCTTCGCAAGCCGAAGCGATTGCCCGCGGTGTCGATGTCGTCACCGAGCGTCTTCGGGCGGGCGGGCGGCTCGTTTACATCGGCGCCGGCACTTCGGGGCGACTGGGGGTGCTCGACGCGAGCGAGTGCCCGCCGACGTTCAACGTGCCCGTTGGTTTGGTGGTTGGTGTTATC
This sequence comes from Gemmata sp., assembly GCA_046086545.1. Lineage (GTDB taxonomy): Bacteria > Planctomycetota > Planctomycetia > Gemmatales > Gemmataceae > Gemmata. The sequence continues at coordinate 611 of JBJSXS010000568.1, read as the reverse complement.
GCGGGCGGTCCGGGCGCGCTGACGCGTGCTGCCGAAGGCGCCGAAGACCGTGCCGAACCCGCCGTCGCGGACATGCAAGCGGTATCGCTCTCGTCGGCGGATGTTCTCGTCGGTATTGCCACCAGCGGGCGCACGCCTTACGTTCTCGCGGCCGTCGATTACGCCAAATCTCGCGGCACGTTCACCATCGGTGTCTCGTGCAACCCGGACGCCGAGATCATTTCGCACGTCGATCTCGCCATCACCCCAGTAGTCGGGCCAGAAGTCCTCAGCGGCTCGACACGTTTGAAGGCCGGCACCGCGACCAAACTCGTTTTGAACATGCTCAGCACCGGCGCGATGGTTCGGCTCGGCAAGACCTATGGCAACCTGATGGTGGATCTGCGTGCAACCAACGAGAAACTGAAGGTGCGCACGAACCGTATCGTACGCGAAGCGACCGGCTTGGGGAGCGACGGCGCGAACGCGCTTCTGGAACGATGCGGGCGCGAGTTGAAGACCGCACTGGTTTCGCACCTGGCCGGTGTTTCCGCGGAAGACGCACGCGAGCGACTCCGGCGGGCGAACGGCCGCGTGCGGACCGCCGTTGGCGCCGACGCCAAGAACGGGCA
>JBJSXS010000567.1:0-3333 GCA_046086545.1 Gemmata sp. | reverse complement strand
TCGAGCAGGCCCTCGCGGTCCGGGTTCTCGCCCACCGCGGCCAGCAGCTCGCGCACGGCCCGGCGCAGCCGGTCGTGATCGACCGGCAGCGGGGGCAGGTCGCGCGAACCCGGTGCGGGCCCGTCCGGCGAACTGGGGCGGGTGGGGTGACTCAATCTGGAACTCCGAAGGTGAGGGGGCGACCGAACGCTCTGAGATTCTACGGGCCGGACACTTTCGGGCACGGTTGGCCCCCACCGGGGTTGCGAAACCGGGTAGAATAGGGCATCACGGCACCGCCGCGATTCTCCTCTCCCAACCGCCTCGAATCCGGGGTTTCGCTATGGCTCTGACCGCGCAGCAGATCGCCGAGCAGCGCAAGGACGTGGAAGAACTCATCGCCGGCCCGGACGTCGGCTTCGCCAAGGCGCTGTTCTTCGGAAAGTTCAAGGGCGAGCTGCTCTACCCGTACCCGACCCTACCCGCCGACAAGCAGGCCGCCGCGGACCAGATGGCCGCGACGGTCAAGGCGTACGCCGACGCCCACATCGACCACATGAAGATCGACCGCGAGGCCCGCATCCCGGACAGCGTCATTCAGGGGCTGGCGGACATCGGGCTGTACAAGCTCACGATCCCCACCGCGTACGGCGGCCTCGGGTTCGGGCAGCAGCAGTACCTCAAGACGATGGAGGTCCTGGGCGGGCACGACGCGAGCGTCGCGGTGTTCGTCAACGCGCACCACAGCATCGGGGTCCGCGCGCTGTGCCTGTTCGGCACGAAGGAGCAGCAGGCGAAGTGGCTCCCGGGCCTCTACGACGGCTCGAAGCTGTGCGCCTTCGCGCTCACCGAACCGGAGGCCGGGTCCGACGCCGCCAACGTGCAGATGACCGCCGCCCCGAGCGAGGACGGCTCCTCGTACATCCTCAACGGCACGAAGCACTACATCACCAACGGCGGCATCGCCCACATCCTCACGGTGATGGCCCGCACGCCGGACCCGTCGAACCCCAAAGGCAAGGTCACGGCGTTTCTGGTGACGCCCGACGTGCCCGGCTTCGAGGTCGTGGAGGCGCGCGCCGAGAAGTGCGGCATCCGCGGCACCGCGACCGGCAAGATGCGGTTCACCAACGTGCGGGTGCCGAAGGAGAACGTCCTCGGGCAGCTCGGGCGCGGGCTGCAAGCCGCGCTGACGGTGCTCAACTACGGCCGCGTGACCTTCGGGGCCACCTGCACCGGGCACGCGAAAGCGTGCATCAAGGCGATGACCGAGCACGCCAAGAGGCGCGTGCAGTTCCAGCAGTCGCTGAGCGAGTTCCACCTGGTGCAGAAGAAGATCGCGTTCGCGTCCGCGCACTGCTTCGCGATGGAAGCGGCCACGACCGAGTGCGCCGCGTTCATCGACAAGGGCGCGCAGGACTACATGCTCGAAACCGCCATCCTCAAGGTGTTCGCGACGGAGCACCTGTGGGCCATCGTGAACGACACGCTCCAGGTGTACGGCGGGAAGGGATACTTCTGCGACCAGCCCATCGAGCGGTGGATGCGGGACGCGCGCATCAACACCATCGGCGAGGGCGCGAACGACGTGCTGAAGGCGTTCGTCGCGGTGGTCGGGTGCCGCGGCCCGGGGATGTACCTGAAGGGGCTGCAAGACGACATGCTCGGCGGGCGCTGGAGCCTGCGGAAGATCGGGGAATCCATCGGCGTGGTGGGCAAGCTCGCGGCCCCGTGGCTGACGACGGGTACGCCCACCGTCCCGGTGCAGTCGCCCGAACTGGCCGACGACGCGCACGCCCTCGCCCGGCTGGTGCGCGAGTTCGGGCTGAAGCTGCCGCACGTGTTCATGGCCGCGAAGACGGAGGAGAACTTCGCGGTGGCCGAACTGGTTCACGAGCGCATCGCGGACATCGCCATCGACCTGTACGTCTCGGCCTGCGTCCTCGCGCGGCTCGACCACCTGCTCGCGGGGAAGGGCGCCAGCGACAGGTCCGCCGCGAGCGACCCGTACGCCGACCCGGTGGCGGGCAGGTACTTCCTGAACCTGGCGTTCCGGCGCATCCGCGAGCGGTTCGCCGCCCTGGACGACAACGACGACGCCAAACTGCTCGAAGCCGCGAAGAGCACGATCGCGAAGTTCTGAGACGAACTACGGCGAATCGGCCGCGCCGCGGGCGGCCGGCCGCCTTCGCAACTCGGTCGCCGGCGCGCTCGCGGCTGGCGGCGCTGGTTGGTGTTGGATTTGATTGCGGGCAAGTCGTAACCTGTGGAGCACTATCCCTCTGCCACAGGGCCGGACCCATGCATCGCCTCTCTCTCGTCTTGCTTTCGCTCAGCGCGTGTGCGGCGCTGGTCGGGTGTACGAAGCCGGAGCCGCCGGTGTACCCGGTGGGCGGCACCGTCAAGTTCCCGGACGGGAAGCCCGCGAAGGCGTGCAGTGTCGAGTTCACCTCTCAGGCCGAAGCGACCAGGGGGGTTCAGGCCCACGGCGAAGTCGCCGCGGACGGCAGGTTCACCCTCAAGACCAACCTGAACGGGAAGCTCAAAGACGGGGCCGTCGCCGGCCCCCACAAGGTGATCGTTGCCGGCGGGATGGACTACTCGGTCACCGTCCCGCCGCGGTACACCGACGCCGACACGTCCGGGCTCCAGTTCGAGGTGAAGCCCAATGACCAGAACAACTACCCGATCACCATCGAGCGCAACTGAGCGGCTCACGGCACGCTGACGGCCTCGCCCCCGTTCCGCGTCGCCAACCCGCCCAGGACGGTGGTGCTGGTCGAGGTGGGCAGCGACCGCACGCTGCCGTCGGCGAAGACGAACTGCACCACCCCCGAGTGGCTGCTGCCGAACTTGTTCGTCCACGCGGTCGTGTCGGTCGGGCCGGCCGCCAGCGGCACGCCCGGGCCCACCGCCCGGGTGTAGTTCCACTCGTGGTCGCCGCAGTAGATCGACCCGTCCCCCACCGACACGCCGAAGCTCGCCGTCGGCACCTGCTTCTCGCCGACCAGCATGGTGTTGCTCGTCCCGTCGGTGATGCCGGTCAGGGGCACCATGCCCTTGAACGCCGGCACCTGCCCGCCCACGATGCCGCCCGAGTTGGGCAGGCACACGTTCGAGGAGACGATGGCGCCCGGGGCCTGCGGGCTGTCCATCCAGATCGGGTTAAGGGTCGCGTACGAGGCCGCGTTGCCGGCGCACCCGGCGTAGTCGCTCAGCGCCCCCGGGTAGTTGTTCGCGGTCGGGGAGCTGTTGTCCGGCTTGTCCCCGGGCGCGCTGAGCTGCGTCGGCGCCCGCCGCGCCGGGCAGTAGTAGGCCTTCACCTGGAGCTGCTGGGCGGCGGTCGTCTGCTGG
>JBJSXS010000566.1:0-4747 GCA_046086545.1 Gemmata sp. | reverse complement strand
ACGAACTTCTCGAACAGGACCGGGCTGGTGGCCATCTCGACGTCGTAGTCGTGCGGCGTCAGCTCCGCGCGCCAAGCGGTCTTGCCGTCGTGGTCGAGGGCCACCAGAACCGACGAGCCGAACAGGGCGTAGACCCGCTCGCCGTCCACGGCCGGGGTGCAGCTGGCCCACCCGCCGCCGGGCCGCCCGGTGTGCGACCGCTTCCACGGGCCGTGCGGGACGACCGCGTTCCACCGCAACTTGCCGGTTGCCGTGTCGTAACAGGCCACGTACTGCTCCGGTTCCTTACGGTCCGCCTTCTTGTCGTCCTCCTTGCGCGAAGCGGTGACCACGAACAGCCGGTCCTTCCAGACGACCGGGCTGGCGATCCCCTCGCCGGGCAGGTCCGCGGTCCAGACGACGTTCTCGTCCTTCGGCCCACCCCAGACCAGCGGCAGATCCTTCTCGGCGGACACCCCGCCGCCGGTCGGGCCGCGGAACTGCGGCCAGTCCTCGGCCATCGCGGCACCGGAAAGTAGGAGGGCGAACGTGCAGAACGCGGCGGTCAGCCGCACGGCGCGAGGGGTGTGCATCGGCGGCCGGGTCCGGGCTGGTGAAGGGGCGAGCGGGCGGGGTGGGGGCGCTCGTGGGCGAGCGCCCCCCCAACAGAACCCCGCAGACCCGGACTGTCAGACTGCGGGTATCCGGAACCAGCTTTGGGAGGAGAGTTCGCGTGAGTTGAGTGAGGCATCGACGTCGATGCCCCACGCCCGGCGCGACCGCTACCGGATCGACACCGTCACTTCGTGCGGGGTCTTCTCGACGTTGCCCACCGCGTCTTCGGACAGTGCCGTCAGCTTCACCGGCCCCGCCTTCACGTTCGCGAGTGTCACCTCCCACTCGCCGGTCGCGGAGACCTTCGCCTCCGTGCCGTTCACCGTCACCCGCTTCAGCGTGCCGTTGTCGGAAGTGGTGCCGCGGACGACGAGCGCGGTTCCGTCCCTGCGGACATGGGTGATGACCGTGATCGGCGGGAGCGTGTCGATCGGATTGAGCTTGGCCTTCTCGATGTCAGGCGACTGGAACTTCGCCCCGCCGTCGCCCGTACCCTCAGGGGTCCAACCGGGCTGGCGGTGGCGCTTGCTCGGCCCCTTGGAATACTCCTCCGAGTTCGCAATCGTTCGACCGCGCGAGTTGATCGAGACGTGCCGCCAGTCCTGGGCGACATACACGGACTCCCGCACGCCGTAGACCGTGTCGTGAATAGTCATGCCATCGATCAGGACGTTCGGCACCTCGACGCCCCAGCCGCCGACCACGGCCCAGATCTTCATGTTGCGAATGACAAACGGCGTCGATGGGTCCGGGCCGACCTTGCCGCCGCTGTGCTGGCCCAGGTTCAGGCCCCACTTGCCGTGACTGTGCGACTCGTTGTCCTCGAACCGCACGAACGGTAGCGTGCGAATGTCCTGCGACTGCTTGCTGCCGTCGGACTGGCGGATGCTCAGCTTCAGCTCGAAGGACTGACCGGGGTCGCCGAACTTCTCCTTGCCGAGCTCGGCCCCGGCCCGGGGTTGGGCATCGAACCGAAAGCCGTACTGGCCGCAGTCGGCCGCCACGTTGCGCGTGAAGGTGTTGTGGGCGTTGGCAAACCAGAACCCGGCACCGTCGTTCTTATCGAACGGCAGCATCTGCTTGGGGAGCGGCTTGCCCTCGAGGGCTTGCACCGCGAGGTTACGGTCGAGGACGTTGTAGACCTCGGTACCGTCCTCAAGGAAAAAGCCGTGGCCGATCGACTGGTAGCCGACGCAGTCACGCACCACGAGATAGTTCGTCCCGTGGATGGTGAGCCAGCGGTTCTTGCTGTCGTGGATGGAAGCACCGACGACGGAGCTGCCGCGCATCGTGTCACCGCACAGGTGGAAGTGGAGGCTGTACTTGCCGAGGACGTTCTCCTTGCCCAGGTGGCGGAACTCCGCGTAACTGATGCCGCCGGCGGAACCGCGATGATACATCGTGTGGCCGCGGACGCCGTTGGGGTTGGCGGATTCGACCACGACATTGCGGCTGAGATTGGCCACTTCGGCGCGGTAGTCGCCGTCGCCCAGATGGCCGTATTTCAGGGACTGCTGCAACACCACTTTCGTACCGTCGATACTCTTGATGGTCGTCTCCTCCGTGCCGCCCTGCTTGTACACCTTCAGGTCGGAGGTGGTGACAATGAGCCGATCGCCCACGCGCCAGCCGGTGACCGATTCGGCGAGGATGATCTCACTCACCGGGCCGCCCCGAGTTTTGACCGGGGCTCCGAGCTTCACCCACGTCCGGCTCAGCGGCTGGCCGTGGAAGTCCATCCGGCCGCCGCAGCAGACGATGGCCGGGCATGACTCCTTGTCCATGCCCTCGATGAAATGCAGGCGGATCTTTGCGGTCTTGCCCGCGGCGATCGGGATCTCCGGGGTGCCGACCAGAAGCGCCGGCTTGCCGTCGCAGCACAGGCACCCGGCGGTGAACCCCGGCTGACCGGCACCGGGCTTCGGTGTCGGCTTCGCGTCAGCCGGGTGGGCGTTGCAGTCGAACCCGTTCTCGTCGAGGTTCTCGTCGTGCTGGATCTTGATCAGCCCGACGTTCAGTTCGGTATCCCTGTCGGGGGCGAAGGTGACCGTGCCGACGATGAACAGCGCGCGGATGACGGCGTCGGACTTCACGTCGTAGGTGACGGCGTGTCCTTGGCGGACGAGGACCGTGTCGCCGGCCGCGGGAACCTTCCCGCCGTCCCAGGCCTTCGGGTCCGACCAGTTGCCGGAGCCGGCCGACTTCACCGTCGCGGCCGACGCCGGGGTCGCCAGCGCGAGCGCGGCGCAGAGTGAGAGAATCAGGCGTGTCACGGGATCTCCTGTGGCAGTAACGCGGCCGGCACCGGCCGGCCGCGCAGTCGAGGGCTGGCTTGCGGGCAGTTCGGTTACTTGCCTTCCTTGCCCTTCTTCGGCAGGGCGATGGCGGTCACGGCCTTCTTGTCCTCGGTCAGGGTGAGCGTGACCGCGGCACCGGCCTTCACGTCGGCCAGGGTCTTGGCGTCGGCCCCCTCGGTCACCTTCACGTCCTTGGCCAGGTCGAACGTCTGGGGCGGTTCCACCTCCTTGCCTTCCTTCGTGCGCCCTTCGAGCGTGACGGTTTTGGCGTCGATGGACTTCACCTTGCCGGCGACGGTCGGCGGCCCCTTCTTCTTGTCCTCGGCCGCGGCCGTGCCGACGAGCAGACCCGCGACACCCAGCGCCAGCAACGCGACGAACGTCTTCATGGCACATCTCCAGGATCCCGCGAGCCGGCGGGGCGTGCTTCGAGGAAACGGGCCCGTCGGCTCACGGGGATCGGGCTCAGGGAGACTTCGCGTCCAGGGCGAGGACTCGCTTGCCGTCGGCGGAGAGCCGGACGGACGCGGACAGCCCCTCGCGTAGGTCGGCCAGGGTCGCGGGGTTGCCGTCCAGTGTGACGGCGGAGGTCGGGGGCAGCGGCCAGGTGGCGGGCGCGGCCTTGGCGTCGGTCGTGGTGCGAAGCAGGGTGATCGTGTTCCGACCGGCGTTCACGGCCCGAAGCGTTCCGGGTATCGTTTCGCCGGTCGCGGTAAGGCCCAGCACTTCCGTCCCGGCGGCGGTGAGTGTGACCGTCACCCGTGGTCGCGCCCCCAACGTGGCGAGGTCCGCGACGGAGGCCACCTGCCCGTCGATCCGGACATCGGCACCGGCGGCCAGCGGGTACGCCGTATCGACCTCGCGGACGCGGAGCGTGACCGTCCGCGGCTCGGGTTCCACGCCGCGGAGCACGGCGGCGAATGTCGCCCCCGGTTTCGGCGGGGCTTCCGCCGGGGGCACGATGATCGGAGGCCGCGGTTCCGGTGCCGGTGTCTGGTCGGGATCCGCGGCCGGTTTCGCCGGTGGTGTTGCGGTCACGGCGGGGTCCACCGTGGGCGGCGGCGCGCGGTCCGAGAGCATCGCGAACCCGCCGATCCCGAGGCCGACGGCCAGCACGCCCGCGGCGAGAGCCGCGACGAACCGCACGTTCGCCCGCGCGAGTTCGCGGAGCAATCCGGTCGCCAGTTCCACCGCGGCCGGCGCGTTCACCGGCTGCCCAGCAGCGAAGCACATGGACCGTTCGACGACCCCGGCGACGGTCCGGACCGGGACGGCCGCGGTCGCCACCGACGTCAGCAGGAAGGCGACCGACAGGGCGATGCCCCGCCGCGCGAGCCGGCTGCGGAGTAACTCGCGTCCGCGTTCGAGCCGGATCTTCACGGCCCCGGGCGCCCAGCCGAGTTCGCGGGCGGCCTCGTCGCGGGTCTTGCCCTGCAGCCCGCACAGCAGCAGCGGGGCCCGGTACTTGTCGGGCAGGGCCTGCAACTCCTCGTCGAGTACCGAGCCGAGGCCGTCCCAGGTAAGGGGCGGTGCGGCAGCGGGTTGAGCCTCCGCGACCGCACGCTCTCGCTGCTTCCGGCGAGCCTCGGACGCGCGGGCCTTCCGGGCGAGAAGGTAGGCGGTGCCGTACAGCCAGCTCCCGACCGACTCGTGCTTGCGGATCGAACCGGCCTTGCGGACGAGCACGAGGAACGTGGCTTGTAACACGTCCTCGGCGTCCTGTTCGCGGGCCAGCAGTCGGCGACAGGCGGCGAGGACGAGCGGGGCGTACCGGTCCACGAGGGCGGCGAACGCGGTCTCGTCGTGGTGGTCCACGTAGCGGCGGAGCAGCGCCCGGTCGTCGAGCTTGCGGGCGT
>JBJSXS010000565.1:0-2529 GCA_046086545.1 Gemmata sp. | reverse complement strand
AACCTCGCTGACGACCGGCTCCGCGGCCGCCAACCTTCTCCCCCTTGGCTGACCTGCGCACATCCCCTCGTGTTGGCGCTTCTGGTATCCTCTCCTCACCCCTCCGAGGAGTACGGACAATGACCAAAGACGACGTGGCCGACGCGCTCGACGAGATCGGCACCCTACTCGAACTGAAAGGCGAGAACGCGTTCCGCACCAACGCGTACCACAACGCGGCGCGGCTCGTGCAGCAGCTTCAGGGCGATCTGCACCAACTGGTCGCGGAGGGCAAGCTCGGGGAGGTTCGCGGGATCGGCGACGCGCTGTCCCAGAAGATAGCCACGCTCGTCACGACCGGGAGCCTGCCCTACCTCGACGACCTGCGAGCGTCGATCCCCGCGGGGCTGGTGACGATGCTCCGGCTCCCCGGCGTGGGGCCGAAGAAGGTGAAAGCACTGCACGACGGGCTCGGCATCGACACCATCGAGAAACTGAAGGCGGCGTGCGAGTCGGGCGAGGTGGCGAAGCAGAAGGGGTTCGGCGCGAAGACCCAGACCAAGATCCTCGAAGGGATCGCCTACATCGACAAGGTCGGCACCCGCGTGCGGATCGACTACGCGCTCCCGTTAGGGCTGGCGCTCCTCGAACAGATCCGCGAGTTCCCCGGCGTCGTCCGTTCGGAGCTGTGCGGGAGCCTGCGCCGCCGCAAGGAGACCGTCGCGGACCTCGACATCCTCGTGAGCAGCGCAGACGCGCAGCCGATCATGGACCGGTTCGTGAAGCTGCCCGAGGTGATTCAGGTGCTGGGCCAGGGGCCGACCAAGTCGAGCGTGCTCGCCGGGCTGCACGTTCACGGCACGAAGGTCACGCTCCAGGCCGACCTCCGCGTGGTCGAGGACGCGCAGTTCCCGTTCGCGCTGCACTACTTCACCGGCAGCAAGGAGCACAACATCCGGATGCGGCAGCGCGCCATCGACCGCGGGCTGACGCTCAACGAGTACGGGCTGGCGAACGACAAGAGGTCGGTCGCGTGCGAGACCGAGGCGGACATCTTCGCGGCGCTGGGGCTGCCGTACATCGAGCCCGAGATGCGCGAAGATACGGGAGAGATCGAGGCCGGCGAAGCGAAGACGTTGCCCGCGCTCGTCACCGACGGCGACATCAAAGGCGTGTTCCACAACCACACCACGTACAGCGACGGCACCGCGTCCCTCGAAGAGATGGCGCTGGCGTGCAAGCGGCTCGGGTTCGAGTACTTCGGGGTCGCGGACCACTCGCAGTCGCTCACCATCGCACGCGGCCTCCCGCCCGGCGCGGTGCGGAAGCAGTGGGCCGAAATCGATCAGGTGAACGCGAAGCTGTCGGGCGTGCGCGTCCTGAAGGGCACCGAGGTGGACATCCTCGAAGACGGCTCGCTCGATTACAAGGACGAGCTGCTCGCGGGGTTCGACTACGTGGTGGCGAGCGTTCACTCGCTGTTCAACATGGCCGAAGCCGACATGACCGCTCGGGTGTGCAAAGCGCTCGCGCACCCCGCGGTCACGATGCTCGGGCACGCCACCGGGCGCCTCCTGCTGAAGCGCGAGGGGTACAAGATCAATTTGGATGAGGTGCTGAAGGCGGCCGCGAAGCACGGCAAGATGATCGAGATCAACGCCCAGCCGTCGCGCCTCGACCTCGACTGGAAGTACGTCAAGCGGGCGAAGGCGCTGGGCATCCCCATCGTCATCAACCCGGACGCGCACAGCACCGGCGAGCTTTCGCTCTACACGTTCGGCGTGAACGTCGCGCGCCGCGGCTGGCTGACGAAGGGCGACGTGTTCAACACGCGCCCGCTGAGCGAGGTGACGCAAGAGCTCGCGCGGCGTAAGCAGCAGGCGGTCGCGTGAGACGAGCCGGCCACAACGGGCCGCGCCCTTGCGGGCGCGGCCCGTTACAACGCTGTTCGTCACGCGGCGTCGCGCAGAACCGGCTGCGGGGGGTGATGCCGAGTTCGAGCAACTGGGCGACCGGCAGCCCCTTCGCGGCCTTTTCGTGCTCGGCGCCGTCGCTCATCGCGGTCCCCCGCGCTTGTGCGAAGTGCGCAAGTTGTCCGGTCCGCCGGCGCCCGCCAGGTCGCCGCCGACAGCGGGTTCGGCAGACGGTTCGTCGACTGGGTGCAGGTGTGCCGGCGGAAGGTCGCCCCACGGTCACCGCCGGCGGCGGGTTGTCGAGCCGGTGTTGGCGTGGCTGGTGTCGAACCGGCGGTTCGGGAAGGGTGACGAGTGCCCCGACCTGGACCGGCGAAGCCATGACCCACCTGATGGTGCGGCGGTTGCCCCCGCTGCGGTAATTTTCAGATGTTCGGCGGACTCACTTCGCGCGGTACTTGGGGTTGGCGTTCAGGTACGCCGTCACGCGGTCGGTGCGGGTGACCGCGTCGGCGAAGAAGCTCACGGCCTGCACCAGGCGCTCGTCCGGCTCGGCGCACGAGAACCGCAGGAACCCCTGTCCCGCGGCGCCGAAGCACTCGCCGCCCAGGCACGCGACCCCGCGCGCGTCGTCGGC
>JBJSXS010000564.1:0-2192 GCA_046086545.1 Gemmata sp. | reverse complement strand
GTACCTCGTCGTCGCGCGGGCCGGCACCGTGGTGTTGCGGTGGATCAACTTGTCTACCACCCCGCCGAGCGTTTCTATGCCGAGCGACAGCGGCACCACATCAAGGAGCAACATGTCGCGCCGCCCGCTGGTGAGGATGTCGGCCTGCACCGCGGCCCCGAGCGCGACCACTTCGTCAGGGTTCAGGTCCGAATGCGGGGTTTTACCAAAGAACTCGCCGACCCGCCTCCGCACGTACGGGATGCGGGTCGAACCGCCGACCAGAACCACCTCATCGACCTGTGCGGGCTTGAGCGACGCGTCGCGCAAAGCGGCCTTGCAGCGGTCCAGGCTGCGCTCCACGAGCGGCCGGATGAGGCCCTCGAACTCCGCGCGCGTAAAGGTGCGCCGGAACGCGACGCCGCGCGTCGCGACTTGTACCTGAACCTCCGCGCTCTCGCTCGCGCTCAGCGCGATCTTGGTACGCTCGGCCGCGTCGCGCAAGTGCTGCAGCAACTCCGCGTCTTTCGCGCCCAGGTCGATCCCCATTTCGCGTGCCGCGACCTGCATGAGCAGGCGGTCGAAGTCGTCGCCGCCGAGGTAGGTGTCCCCGTTGGTCGCGAGCACTTTGAACACGCCGTCAGCGAGTGACAGGACAGAGCAGTCAAAGGTGCCCCCGCCGAGGTCGTACACCGCGACCGTGGCCGTGCCGCGGCGGTCGAGGCCGTAGGCGAGGGCCGCGGCGGTCGGCTCGTTAACGATGCGCAGCACGTCCAGACCGGCGATCTTGCCCGCGTCGCGCGTGGCCTGGCGCTGCGAGTCGTCGAAGTAAGCGGGCACCGTGATGACGGCTTTCAGCGGATTCCCGGCGCGCCCGCGCACTTCCTTCAGGATGAGCGCCGAGAGCTCTTCGGGCGTGTACTCGCGGCCGGCGATCACGACGCGCAGCACCTTGCGCTCGTCACCGGTCTCGCGCTCGACGATCTGGTGGGGGATGAGTTCCAGCTCGTTCTTCAGGTCCGCGAGCGTTCGGCCCATGAGCCGCTTGACACTGAACACGGTGTGTTGGGGGTCGGACAGCGCTCGGGCCCTCGCCGCGGTGCCGACCAGCACCGTGCCGTCCGGGTGGAAGCTGATGCAACTCGGGACCAGGGCGGCGCCGTGCGCGTCGCGCACGACGACCGGGCGACCGTTCTCAACGAACGCAGCAAGGCTGAACGTGGTACCCAGGTCGATGCCGACGACGGTAGGGGTGGTCATGGTGTTTTTCGTGGCGCCAGAGTTACGGCGCCGGCGGGGTATTTTGCTTCTCCAGCAGCGCCTTGATCTCGCCCAACCGGTCGTACAGAGAAAACGCGAGCAGCATGATTTCGCAGTAGATTCGGGCCATCAGCAAGGAGAACGGCACGCCAACAACCAGAGCCACGAGCCCACTCAGGATCGTTTCGGAGCGGCCGCTGAGCACGCCGAGCACCGCCGCCAGCAGTCCAGAGCCGACGATCACCAGCACGGCGATAACGAAAATTACCTTGACGAATAGGGGTGCGATGAACTCGCGGAACAACACGAAGTCCATGAACATGCCCTTTTTCGCGGCCTTCTTTGGCTTACGCTGTGGCGGGCCATCGAACTCCTCATCCTCGAGATCGGCCGGCGGTTCTGCAACTTCCGCATCGCGGGCACGCTTGGCGGGCTTCGCGGGTTTGGCGGCCTTAGCGACCGGTTTCGGCTCTCGCTCGCCCGGGGAGTTATCAAAGTCGAACGCGCCGGAGCCTCCCGCAGGGGCCGCGGCCGGTTCCGGCGCCGCCGGGGTCTGGTATTCCAACCCCGCAGCCGTGACGACCACAGGCGTGCCGCAGTTCTTGCAGGTGAACTTGCGGCCAACGGCCGCGGCGCTGACGTTGTAGCCGGTCGCGCATTTGGGGCAGGTGTTGTTCATCGTAGATCCGGGGCAGGGAAGGGGCGTCGCGCTCTCTGGCTCCGAACGCCAGTGATTTTCGGTGTTTTATTTGCGCGCCACCACTTTGCAAGTGAGACGGGTGCGCCGCGCTGGTTGCTTCGTAATTTCGATAGCTACTGTAGGCGCGCCTCTTACGGCCAACCCCCTCGGCCCAAGCTGGAGTACTATTGCACAGCCTGATCCAGCGTGAGAATCACCACAAGGCACGACGAGGTGGGGAGCACGCGACTGACGGGCAGCACCTTACTCGGGC
>JBJSXS010000563.1:0-3382 GCA_046086545.1 Gemmata sp. | reverse complement strand
CCGGTTCTGTGCGGGCCAGCCGCTGTGCGTGCCCGGAAATGATCGCGAGCGGGTTGTTGATCTCGTGGCCGGCGCCGGCTGCGAGTTCGGCGAGCGCGGTCAACTTCGCGTCTCGGGCACGGATCTCGGCGTCGGCCGCGGCGCGTTTGACGGCTGCGTGGAGCGAATCCATTCGGTCTTCGAGCCGCAAGACCAGCGCGGCCCCGTTCCGGCGCCGGCTCTCGCCAGCCAACCGGAGCAAGTTCGCCAACAGTGGCGCCGCGCGCGGATTTTGATCGAGTGTCGGAACCGCGGTCGGGCGCGCTTCAGCATCAGCTCCGGACGCTTGCCACAACTCCTCAACGGTCGGGTCCGTGATCCTGAGCTCGCGTAGCAGTTCGGCCCGATCCGCGCTTTCAGTCAGTCCCAGTGTGCGGGTGCGCCGCTCGGTTTCCAGGACCGCGAACTGGGCCAATACGAACAGGCTGACGTCACTCGCGACCAGGCGAACGGCGCCCAAGGAGAGCGCGAAGCTGCCGAGGGCGGTTGCGGCCCAGTCAGGCAGGCGCCACCGGTGCGCTAGTCGCCGCGTGATGGCATTCTGGTCGAAGCCCCACGCAGCCGCCTGGACCGCGGCGGTCGGCGACACATCGGGATCGTTCAGAACCGCATCGGCGGCGAGCGCGTCGGCGGCTGCCACCGCGAGCCAGCCCAAAGGTGCCAGCGCAACAAGCACCGCAGCGCGTTCGGGGCAGCCGCGATTCGTGTGGGCCGCGAGGCGACGCGCGAACGCGGCGCCGAGGGTCGCGAACGGCCGACACGCGGTCGCAGCAGCGCTCGCGGAATCGACCCACCCGACCGCGGTTTCCGACAAGTACGCGGCGGCGGTCTCGGGAAGGACTGCCGCCGTCAGTGCCTGTTCAGAGAACAGAGGAGACGGTGGCGCAGCGGTCAAAGGTGTGTGCCGGAGCAAAAAGGCTAGCAGACCAACGTCGGGGCCGGCGGCGAACGGCCGTGCGAGCCCCGCCGGCGCTTCGGCGAGGCAAATCAGGCTGTTCGTGTTCGGGCAGAGCCACGGCAAACCCGCCGCGACCCGGCCCACCGCCTTCCCTGGCATGGGAACCTCTGTTGTCAGCCGTCAGCGGTCAGCCATCAGCGGTCGGGCTGGTCGCGTGCCCGCTGGCAGGCGCTTCCCGACCGCTGACGACTGACCCGACAACTCCGTTACGCAAGAACGCCGGTCTCGATGTCGAGTTGGGCGCACATCTTCTCGATCAGGTGATCCACGTCGAACGGCTTCGGCAGGAAGTCGTCGGCGCCAGCGAGCTTCAATTCCTGCACCTTGTCCTCTTCGATCATGCCGGAGATGCAGATGATCCGCACGTCCTCCATGCTGGAGTCGGCGCGCACTCGGTGGCAGACCTCCTTGCCGTTGATGTCCGGCAGCATCACGTCGAGGATGATCAGGTCCGGGCGGTAGTCCTTAACCATCATGCCGGCGTCGAACCCGTTCGACGCGATGCGCACCTCGAACCGCCCGTCGGCCTGGAGCGCGTCGTTGACGACCTGAACGATTTCCGGTTCGTCGTCCACCAGCAGCACCTTGCGCTTACCGCTCTCCAGGGCGTCCGTGGGGATGCCGTTGTCCTTCATGAACTTGTACAGCGCCTCGCGGGGGATGCGCCGGAACTTACTGCCCGGCACGCGGAACCCCTTGAGCTGCCCGTTGTCGAAGCAACGGATGATGGTCTGCTGCGAGACCTTACAGATCTTCGCAGCTTCGCCGGTCGTGAAAACCGTCTTCATACGCGCATCTACCTGGCCGGCTCAGCCGGCTCACATGGGGGAGATCCGCGCACGGCCGAATGACCGAGCCGGGCGGCGGACCGAAACTTCGTCCGTGACTCACGCAGGACGTCTGGCCGGCCGAACGCACCCTCGCGCGATCGGCACCGGAAGGGCAAGGCGGCCGAAATCTCCGGGTTGAAGCGACTCGTGTGGTTGAGCAAGGTGGAGAGGCCCCGACTGCCACTCCATCATACCCAGGCCCGCTGTCCGATCAACGGCCCGAAATCAGTTCTGCCGGCGGCAGCCACCAGCGGAGTCCGACTTCACACCGCACCACCCGGACAGCTTCCCCGGGTTGCCCACTCACACGGTCGCGGGCCCGTTTCGGCACCGCAACCACCACTTCCGGCCAGACGACGAACTCCTGCCGACTCGGTCGGGGCACTCATCGTCCGCCCCGGTCACGCAGCCCGCACGATTTTGCCAGTTCGCCACCGGGTGGGAACTGGAACCGTGCCGGCTGTGCCGGTGCGTCGCGACGGGCGACCCCGACCGCTCCCGCGGGCGTTGCCGGTTACCCGGCTTCTCCCCAACGGGCAAGGGCCCCATAACTACTCATTCCAGATAAAGCAACAGCATTGCTAGGTCGGCCGGGGTGATGCCGCTGATGCGGCTCGCCTGGCCCAAACTGGCGGGCCGCACGCGGCTCAGCTTCTCGCGCGCCTCGTGTCGGAGTTGGGTGACTGCGGCGTAATCGAAGGTTTCGGGAATGCGCCGGTTCTCCAGCCGCTGGAATCGCTCCACCTCCGCTGCTTGTCGGTCTATGTACCCGCTGTACTTGGCTTCCAGAACCACCTGCTCTACCACCTCGGGCCGCGCGTCCCATTCGCGCAAGGACGGCAGTCGCTCACAGACGGCGGCCCACTCCACCTCCGTGCGGCGCAACCAGGTCGCGAGCGTGTCGCCCTCGCTGCGGTTCGACTTCAGCACGCGCTGCAGCTCCGCGACGCCCTGCACTTTGCGTTGGAACCGCCCCCAGTCCGCCTCCGACACCGAGCCGACGCGCCGGCCGAGCGGGGTGAGGCGCCGGTCCGCGTTGTCGTGCCGGAGCAGCAGCCGGTACTCGGCCCGTGACGTGAACATGCGGTACGGCTCGTCCACGCCCTTCGTTACCAGGTCGTCTATCAGGACCCCGATGTACGCCTGACTCCGGTCGATGATGAGTGGCGGTTCGCCCTTCAACTTGAGCGCGGCGTTGAGGCCCGCGATGAGCCCCTGCGCCGCGGCTTCTTCGTACCCCGTCGTGCCGTTGATCTGCCCCGCGAAGTAGAGCCCGCTCACGGGCTTGGTTTCGAGAGTGGGGTGCAGTTGTGTCGGCGGGGCGTAGTCATACTCGACCGCGTAGCCCCAGCGCATCACTTCTGCGCGCTCGAGCCCGGGTATCAGCTTCAGCATCGCCGCCTGAACGTCCTTGGGGAGGCTGGTGCTGATACCGTTGCAGTAGTACTCCCGCGTGCTGAGGCCTTCCGGTTCGAGGAAAATGAGGTGCGAATCTTTGTCCGCGAACCGCACCACCTTGTCTTCGATGGACGGGCAGTAGCGCGGCCCCGTGGAT
>JBJSXS010000562.1:0-3282 GCA_046086545.1 Gemmata sp. | reverse complement strand
CGACGCACGCCAGGAACCGGTCCACGCGGTTCCCGTAAGTGTCGCCCCAGTCGGCCACGTTGCCGCGCCCGGGCACGTAGTCGACCGTGGCGAGCGCCTTTCCGGTCATCCCGTGTGCCGCGCCGGAACGGCCTTCTCCGCGCGCGCCTCTGCGCCGGGCGGCGGTTCGCCGATCAGGCCGAGCGCGAGCGCGCCGCCGCCCGCAAGGATCGCAGCGAGACGAAGCATGCCAACCTCTCCGGCAAAGCGGACCGGCAACGACGCGCGCCCGGGTTGCTCTTATAACACCGTCAACCACTCACGAGGCAACCTTATGCGACAGGTACTCGCCGCGTCCGCGCTCGCGTTCACGCTCGGGCCCGCGCCGGCCGCGGAGCCGGAACCGCACGTCTTCAAGTCCGGTGACAAGCAGTTGCCGTACCGCCTCCTGAAGCCGGCCGACGCCGGGGCCGGTAAGAAGTACCCGCTGGTGCTTTTCCTGCACGGGGCCGGTGAGCGCGGGGCCGACAACAAGAAGCAGCTGGTGTGGTTCTGGAGCGACAAGAAGCCGAGCCCGATGACCCGGCCGGAGGTGGCGGCGGCGAAGGCGTTCGTCGTGGTCCCGCAGTGCCCGGACGGGAAGCAGTGGGTGGACGTGCCGTGGGCCAAGGGGAGCTACAAGTCCCCGGACGTGAGCGCGCCGCTGCGGCTCACGCTCGACCTGACGGATTCGCTGATCAAGGAGTTGCCCGTCGACCCGGACCGGGTGTACGTCGTCGGCATGTCGATGGGCGGGTACGGGGCGCTGGACGCGGTGCAGCGGCGCCCGGACCTGTTCGCCGCGTGCGTGCCCATCTGCGGGGCGGGCGACCCCGACAAGGCCAAAGCGATCGCGCACGTGCCGGTGTGGGCGTTTCACGGCGCGGACGACACCGTGGTGCCCGCGAAGGGGTCACGCGAGATGGTGGAGGCGCTCAAGACAGCGGGCGCCGAGCCCAAGTACACCGAGTACCCGAAGGTGGGGCACAACAGCTGGTCCCCGGCGTTCGACGAGAAGGAGTTCTGGAACTGGGTCCTCGCCCAGAAGCGCCAGCCCAACAACAAGTGACTCTCGCGCCCCCCCCCGGCACCGCTGCGCCCGGCCCTGCGACTCACCGGGCGGGGCGTGACTCGGGTGTATGAAGAGATCGAAGTGCATCTTCGATGCGGCGGCCCGGCCCTGTTGCCGATGCACCTCCACTGCTGAGCCGATACCGAGCCTGAAACGACCGCTCCGCCCCCGCGGTCAGGTACTCACGGCGCGGGGCCGCCGGGCGGTCAGGTGCCGCGCGAACCAGTCGCGCGCCAGGCCGACGACCCGAATGCGCGAGCGCTTCCGCGCGCGGGCCGCTGGTGCCGGAAATTACGGCCACATCCTTTGGGCCGGGCAGGGAGCCGGGTGTGTCTCGGTTCCGGCCGGCCGCGCGTCCCCAACGAGGTCGGGGTACCGGACCGCGGCGAACAGCGCCGCTGCCGCCTGGCCGGTCACCTTCCATCGTGTGGCGCCGGCCCCGCTCACGCAGACGACGAGCCCGCGCGCTTTCGCGGCCGGCGCAGCGCACAGGCGCACGGGGGACGTGCAGTAGTAACCGGGATCGCCACCTCATGCGCGTTGCGCTCGGCGCCGGGGCCCGCGCTCCACTGGGCGGATGTGGCACAGCGGCGCTCGCGCGGCTGTTGGGACCGACACACCCCCCGTCCGATGCGACCCGGTCGGCAGATGCGAATGCCGCCCCGACCGGCGCAGCGTTTCCGTGCTGCCGGCGCGGGCCGTGGCGGGGTTGGCATCGGGTTTGCCCGGGGGCGTGGACAGCAGCCGGGGCGCGTTGCTGCAGATCCCAGACACCCGGTGCGGGAGGTTCTACCGTGTTACCGATTCGCACAATCCTTCACCCGACCGACTACTCCGAGCGGTCCCGGGCGGCGCTTGACCTCGCGTGCGCGCTGGCCCGGGATTTCGGTGCGGAACTCATCATCTGCCACGTCTCGCCACCGCCGCTCGTCCCCGCGGGGGAGGGCCTGACGGCCGATTTCCCGACCGGCGAGTCCGAACTGATGGCGGCCCGACTGCGGCAGGTGAGCCCGGCCGGCCCGCGCCAGCGCGTGACTCACGAACTGCGCCGGGGCGACCCCGCGAGCGAGATCGTGCGCCTCGCGGGCGAAGCGAAGGCCGATCTGATCGTACTCGGCACGCACGGGCGCGGCGGGCTGACGCGCGTGCTCATGGGCAGCGTCGCCGAGGGCGTCATGCGCACGGCCCCGTGCCCTGTCGTCACCGTGAAGACGCCCGCACCGACGTTCAGCCCCGAGGTGCCCGCCCCGGGGCAGAACGTCGGTGCCGCGGTCGCTTGAGCCCCAGGCTCTTCGGCGGTGCTCGCCGTGCTTGGGCCGCCGCGGGGGGCCGGGCCGGCGAGCGCTGCCGGTGTCCGCCGCGCGGCCGGGCGCTTCGCCGATGTTCCGCTCGCGCCGGCCCGCGGCGTGGGTGCCCCCGGGCCGGCCCGCGGTCACTTCAGCAGCAGGAGCAAGAGGTCCAGGACGAAGAGCGCGACGACGGTGACCTCCAGCCAGAACATGCGGCGCTCGTACCCGTCGGCGCGGGTCAGCGTGTACAGCCGATCGACCTCGGCCAGCCGCTGCTCCACGCTGGCCCGCCACTGGCCCAGGTGGAACCGCTTGCGGGCCAGCAGGTACACCCGTGCCAGGTGCCAGTCGCCGACGAACTTCGTGATGTGGGTCACCTCGTCCGCGAGCTTCGCCAGGTCCACCCGCAGCTGGCGGAGCGCGCGGAGGGTGCGGGCCAGCGCGCCGAACGACCACCACCGGCGCGCCGCGAGGTCGTCGTAGGCGCGGTCCAGGTACTGGTCGAGCTGGCGGTCCATCCAGCGGAACTCTTCGAGCTGGAGGTTCGCCAGCTCGAGAACGAACAACACGTCCTCGGCCCCCCGGCCCACGTCGGCGACCAGCGCCGCGTCCCAGTCGATCACCACCAGATCGCTGTTCTCGTAAGACCGGCGCAGCCGCAGCACTTCGGCGACCTGCGCCCCGCTGAGCCGGTCGGCGGGCGTGTCGGTGAGCAGCCCGGCGAGCGCGCGCGTGTGGGCGCCGAGCCAGCGGTTCGCGTCCGTTTCGCCGCCCAGGTGCGACAGCGCGAAGACCGTGTACGCCTCCGGCTCCGCGGCCGCGTTCGCCCGGACGAGGGCGTCCCCGAGCGCACGGCACACCTCGTCGCGCTGCTCGCGGGCGAGCGCGGCGAGCGGCCGGCCG
>JBJSXS010000561.1:0-2019 GCA_046086545.1 Gemmata sp. | reverse complement strand
GTGCTGCGGTTCCAGGTGCCGGTGAAGGCCGGGGAGAGCAAGGGCTTCACGGTGAAGGAGGAGAAGGACGTCACGGCGAGCGTGACGCTGACGAACGGGTCCGAGGGGCAGATGCGGTACTTCATCTCGCTGGCGGAGGCGAGCGAGGGGCTGAAGGCGAAGCTGCAGGAGGCGCTCAAGATCAAGGGCGAGTGGGACACGGCCCTGCGGGAACTCAAGCAAGTCGAGGCGGACCTGCGGCGGCTCAGCGTGGACCAGGAGCGCATTCGGAAGAACCTGCGGGAGACCCCTAAGGAGGCCGAAGTCTACGACACGTACCTGAAGAAGCTGAGCGCGCAGGAGAAGGAGATCGACGCCCTGACCGCGAAGGAAAAGGAACACGTCGCGGCTGAGTTCAAGGCCCGCAAGAGGTACGAGGACTACCTCGCCAACATCTCCGACTGACACGAGACTGCATGTGCCCGGCGGCGCGGCTCGGTGGGCCGCGTCGCCTTCGTTTCGCGGCCGCGCGGCTCTGCCGAGCGGCGTGGCGCTCTCGTGCGGGTCGGAGGGCGGACCGGGTACAACCGCGCCGCGCTGCCGCACCGGTGCTACCCGTCTCGCGCGTACTGGGCGATTTCGCCCCCGGGGCCCTCCTAGGACCGGCCGCACGTCGCGTAACATCACAGGTGCTCCTGCGCCGGTTGCTCGGGTTCGGTCGCCGTCGGTTTGTTCGCGCACGAGCGGGCGACGCACCCGATCCGTCGATTACAATCTCCTCACGGATTCGCACCCCGGACCGGTACGGGTGCCGCCGTTCCTCTCAAGCGAGTCGACCGTGAACCGCACCCCCGCCGCCATCCTCGCGCTCGCGCTGGTCGCTTCGTCCGCGCGCGGCGCGGAGACGTTCCCCGATTACAAGCCGGTCGCGGGGTGGCCGACCTTGCCGCCCAAGATGGTACTCGGGCCGGTGTCGGCGGTCGCCGTCGATGCGAGCGACCGGGTGTTCGTCGCGCACCGCGGGCCGAAACCGGTGCTGGTGTTCGCACGGGACGGCACGTTCCTTCGTGCGTGGGGCGACGAACACTTCAAGACCGTTCACGGCTTGCGCGTCGACCACGAAGGCAACGTCTGGGCCACCGACATCGGCAATCACACCGTGATGAAATTTGATCCCGCGGGCAAGCTGCTGCTCGCGCTCGGGCAGAAGGGCAAGGCCGGCGACGCGGCGGGTCAGTTCGACCGGCCGACGGACGTCGCGGTTACGCCGCAGGGCGACTTCTACGTCTCCGACGGTTACGGCAACGCCCGCGTGCTGAAGTTCGCGCGCGGCGGGGAGCTCCTGTCGCAGTGGGGCACGAAGGGCACCGGCGAGGGCGAGTTCAACCTGCCGCACGCGATCTGCCTCGACGCAAAGGGGCGCGTGTACGTGGGCGATCGTGAGAACAACCGGGTACAGGTGTTCGATAAGGACGGCAAGTTCCTCCAGCAGTGGAAGGAGAGCGGCGCGCCCTACGGGCTGTTCCTCGCGGGGGAGAGGTTGTTCGTGGCGGACGGGCGCGCGAACGTGGTGCGCGTTCTGGGTTCCGACGGGAAGGCGCTCGGGCGCTGGGGCGAGAAGGGCACCGCGGCCGGGCAGTTCCAGATGCCCCACATGCTGTGTGCCGACTCGCGCGGCGACGCGTACGTCACCGAGGTGAACAACAAGCGCGTCCAGAAGTTCAGCGCCCGGGCCGACGCGTGGCTCGGGCAGAAGGCGCTCGCGCGCAAGCCCGGCGCGACGCTGACGGACACGGGCGCCGACGGCAAGCCGGTAACGCGGCCGGTGCGGCACCTCGTGTACACGGTGGTCGCGGAGGACGGCGGCCGCGTGCGCGTCAACTACCCCGGGCAGGAGGGGTGGGTGCAGAAATCCGAGTGGGTGCGCCTACCGGACGCGTTCGAGCACTTCTCTGCGCGCGTCGAGAGCGATCCCAAGGACGCGTTCGCGTGGAGCCGCCGCGGGGTCGCGCACCGGTATCTGGGCAAACCGGCCGCCGC
>JBJSXS010000560.1:0-8767 GCA_046086545.1 Gemmata sp. | reverse complement strand
GTGCTGCGGTTCCAGGTGCCGGTGAAGGCCGGGGAGAGCAAGGGCTTCACGGTGAAGGAGGAGAAGGACGTCACGGCGAGCGTGACGCTGACGAACGGGTCCGAGGGGCAGATGCGGTACTTCATCTCGCTGGCGGAGGCGGGCGAGGGGCTGAAGGCGAAGCTGCAGGAGGCGCTCAAGATCAAGGGCGAGTGGGACACGGCCCTGCGGGAGCTGAACCAGGTGAGCGCGGACCTGCAGCGGCTGAGCGCGGACCAGGAGCGCATCCGTAAGAACCTGCGGGAGACGCCGAAGGAGGCGGAGGTGTACGACACGTACCTGAAGAAACTGAGCGCGCAGGAGAAGGAGATCGACGCGCTGACGGACAAGCAGAAGCGGCACGTGGCCGAGGAGTTCAAGGCCCGCAAGAGGTACGAGGACTACCTCGCCAACATCTCCGACTGACCGGCGGTGGTGCGACAGGGGGCGGGCCGCGAGCTTCGCTCGCGGCCCGCTCGCGTCGAGCGCGCGGGCCTCGTCCTCTTTCGAATCACACATGAACCTTTATCGGGACGCCCACTTCACGTTTCGCTTCGCGGAGGACCGCATCGTCCCGCGGTTCCACCTGGAAGGCGTCGAACCGGGTTGCGGCGTGACGGTGTTCGCGGCGGGCCCGGACGGCGCGCCGGGGCGCGTGCTGGCGACAGCGACCGCGGGCGCGGGCGGGTGGGTGACGCTCGCGGAGCCGCTGGTCGTGCGCGCCGGCAGCGGGCTCGTCGCGGTGCCGACCCGAACGGCCGTCTGCTAAACTGACCCCATGCTGACCGCCGACCGACCCGCCCTCGTTCTGGCCCCGATGGAGGGTGTGACCGACGCGCCCATGCGGGCGGTGCAGGGGCGCGCCGGGAGATTCACCCACGCCGTCACCGAGTTCCTGCGGGTGAGCCACGCGGTTCCGCCTCGGCACGTCTTCCGCGACCACATGCCGGAACTGGGCACCGGGGCACGCACGCTCACCGGGCTGCCGGTGCAGCTGCAGTTGCTCGGGGGCGACCCGGGGCGGATGGCCGAGTCCGCGGCGCGTGCGCGCGAGCTCGGGGCGACCGCGGTGGACATCAACTTCGGGTGCCCGGCGCCGACCGTGAACCGGCACGACGGCGGGGCCGCGCTGCTGCGCCACCCGCACCGCATCCGTGCCATCGTGAAGGCCGTTCGCGAGGCGCTGCCGCCGGCGGTGCCGGTGTCGGCGAAGTTGCGCCTGGGGTGGGACACGCTCACCGCCATCGAGGAGAACGCGACGATGGCCGCGGAGGGTGGGGCCGCGTGGATCACCATCCACGGGCGCACGCGCGTCGCGGGGTACGCGCCGCCGGTCCACTGGGAGCCGATCGGGAAGGTGCGCGAGCGGCTCGGGCTGCCCGTTGTGGCGAACGGGGACATCTGGACGGCGGACGACTTCCGCCGGTGCCGCGACGCGACCGGGTGCCGGCACTTCATGCTCGGGCGCGGGGCGCTGGCGAACCCGCGGCTCTCGCATCAGGTCGCGGCCGAGCTCGGGCTCGCCCCGCGCGCGGAGGCGGCGTGCGGCCCGGTGGACTGGCGCGAGCACCTGCGCCGGCTGGTCGAGTGGTCGCACCGGTTCGAGCTGACGCGCTCGGACAAGGGCGTGAGCCGCCTGAAGCAGTGGCTGCGGCTCGCCGCGCAGTTCGGGGACTTCGCCCACTTCGACCGCGTCAAGCGCGCGGCGACCGTGAGCGAACTGTTCGCGGCGCTCGACGCCTCGGCGTGAGCGCGGTCACGCGGCCCGCGCCTGGCGCTGGCGGTAGTACTTAAGCCCGGGCACGAAGAACGACAGCGCCGACACCGCGCCGAACAGCAGCACGTTCGCCTCGGGCACCAGCGGCATCACGACGGCGGCCGCGAAGTTGAGCGCGGCCCACCCGTAGAACCGGCCGGACAGGATCCCCGCCTTGAACACCATGACCATCCCCGCGGCGACCGCGACGGCCGGCGAGAGGGTCAGCGCCTTCAAGTCTCCGAGCCATTCGATCCAGAACATCGCGACGCTCGCGCACACGCCGGCCGCCCACGCGTGCGCGATCTGCCGCTCCACGAACAGCACCGGCCCGGCGGCCTTGCGCAGGTGCCACAGGACCGCGCCCCACGCCACCAGCCCGACCGACCAGAACCCCATGTACCAGAGGTGCGAGTTCAGCCCGGACCACTTCATCACCTGGGTGAGCAGGCACAGGAGGAGGATCATCGCGCTGTGCCACATCCACAGCTTCCCCCAGTTCTCGAGGACGTCCGCGTGGTGCGTCTCGCGGAACAGCCGGGCGACGAAGAACCGCAGCCCGCTCGGGGCCGCCGCGACCGGGCGCCCCGCCGTGTACGCCTCGAGGTCGGCCGCGAGTTCGCCGGCGGTCCGGTACCGCAGCTCGACGGGCTTTTGTAGGCACTTCAGGCAGATCAGCTCGAGCTCGCGGTCCACGGTCGGGTTGAGGGTGCGCGGCGGCACGGGCTCCTGTTCGAGCACCAGCAGCAGCGTGTCCACCGGGTGCGAGGCCTGAAACGGCGGCCGCCCGGTGAGCAGCTCGTACAGCACCGCCCCGAGCGCGTACACGTCCGCGGCCGGGGTCAGCTCCTTGCGCCCCGCGGCCTGCTCGGGCGCCATGTAACTCGGGGTGCCGACCACCGCGCCCGTCTTGGTGATGCTCGCGGCGCCGTCGATCTTCTTGGCCAGGCCGAAGTCGGACACCTTCGGGTCGAAGGGGGAGGGCGGGAGGCCGAGGGCCGAGTCGGACCCGCTGTCCTCTTCCGCCTTTCGCCTTCCGCCTTCCGCCGATGAGAGCAGGATGTTTCTCGGCTTCAGGTCGCGGTGCAGGATGCCCTGCTCGTGGGCGTGCTCGACCGCGCGGGCGATGACGCCCACGAGGTGGGCGGCCTCGCGCGGCGGGAGCGGGCCGTTCGCGCGCACCTTCTCCGCGAGCGTCTGGCCGCCGACGAACTCCATGCACAGGTACGCCTGCCCGTTCGCGGTGCCGACCTCGTAGACGGTGACGATGTTCGGGTGCTTGAGCCGGGCGGCGGCCTCGGCCTCGGTGCGGAACCGCTCGCGGTCGGTGTCGTTCGCCAGGTGCGCCTCGCGCACCATTTTGAGCGCGACGGTGCGGCTCAGGCTCCGCTGCCGCGCCCGGTACACCACGCCCATGCCGCCGCGCCCGACCTCTTCGAGCAGCTCGAAGTCGCCGAACGGTCGGGGCAGCGCGGTCACCTCCGCGGTGTGGTCGGCCGCGCGCGACGGCGTGAGGGCCGCGTGCGCCAGCGTCGCGGGCGCGATGGTGACCGGCTGTTCCGGCCGCGGCGGGCGGGCCAGGTGCGCGAACTGGGCGACCGCCCACAACTCGCGCAGCTCGTCCGCGAGGTCCGGGTGCGCGCGCGCCGCGGCGTCGATGTCGGCGGCGCCCCCGCCCCGCTGCTCGGCCGCGAGCCGGTCGATGAGGGTCGCCAGTTGCTCGTCGTGGTCGGCCATCTGTCTGTCCCAAGTCGTCGGTCGGGGGCGCGACGCCGCGGCTTCCTCGGATTTCGACGTTGCGACCTCCGACCTGCCGACGTCACGGCTCCGGATCGGCGAGCCGGGCGGCGTACTCGGCCAGCGCCTCGCCGGCGGCCTCGGTGAAGTCGGTCGCGTCGTCGATGTCGAACCGGATGAACCCGTACGGCTCGCGCGGGTCGATGCGCACCGCGAGGTCGAGCCACCGCCCGCCGAGCTGGTAGGTGAGCCAGCCGGCTTCGAGCGGCTCGTACCGCGCGCCGGGGACGCCGGCGATGACGGTGAGGTCCGGGCGCTGCGGGGGCACCAGCGCCGCCGCCTCGCGCACCGCGCCCTTGAGCAGCGGGTACACCGCGTCGGGCGGGGGCGACAGCTCCCAGTCGCGCCCGTCCACCCGGTAGTACAGCAGCCCGCCCTCCTCGCCGAACCGCACTTCGAGTTGCGTGGCCCGGTCGCGCACCGCGTTCAGGATGGCAACGTGCAGGAACCGCCGCTCATCAGGTTCGGCGAGGAGCTGGTCGGCGGATTCGAACGCGAGCATTTCGAACCTTTTTAATGTTGGCCTCGGGTCACGGGCGCCGGGCGGCAGCGAACGCGTCGGGGCGGGCGGCGCGAAGGTGCGCTTCGAGCGCGTCGAAGTCGGGGGCGCGCATCATGTGCTGCTTGAGCACGAGCGGGGCCGCACTCGCCTCGTGGCCGATCTCCAGCACCTGGTTGTACGGCGGCCCGTGCCGCCGCACGCCCGTTATGGTGGCGAACGGGACCACCGCCGGGTGCGGCGGGTCCGCGGACAGCGGTTCGCCGTGCTCGTCCTGCGGCGGCTCCCCACGCGCTTCGGCCGGCAGCACCAGCCCCAGGGCGGTGAGGCGCAGCAGCGGCGGGCGGAAGGTGTCGCGCACGCCCGCGACGAGCGACCACGCCGACATCGTGAGCGTCGGGACGCCGAACACGCCCATCACCATCATCGCCACGCCGGTGGGCAGGTCGCCGGTGCGCACGCGGTCGCACCCGGCGGGCAGCAGCGCGACCGCGACGGCCCCGAGCATCCCGAAGAACAGCACCGAGCACCCGACCATGCGCCACCCGGGCCAGTACGGGTACGCCCGCTCGCCCGCCGCGTCAGACCCCATCGGGCGGCTCCTGGCCGTCGGGCACCAGAACGGTGCGGAGCCGCCGCAGCGCTCGCAGGTAGCGCATCGACGCGGCGGCCTCGGTCAGGTGCAGCGCGCTGGCGACCTCCTGGTTCGACAGCCCCTCGTGGTGCCGCATCAGGACGATTTCGCGGTCGTCGTCGGACAGTTTGTCGACGGCGACGGTGAGCCGGCGCTGGAGCTCGAGCCGGATGGCCTCGGACGTGGGCGTGCGCTCGGTGTCGACGAGCTGCCCGACGAGCGAGGCGCTGGACTCGTCGGCCCAGGCCGGGCGGGCGATGGCCTGCTCGCGGTCCACGCTCCGCCGCTGCGCGAGCCGGTGCCGGCGGTGCGTGTCGATGATGCGGTCCTGAGCGAGGTGCCGGAGCCACAGGTGGAACGGCATGGCCGGGTTCTTGAGGTACTCGGTGAGCCGCTGGTTGGCTTCGACGAGCACGTCCTGAACGATGTCCGATGCGTCCACCCGGCGCGCCACGGCCGGGTCGAGGCGCAGGCCGATGACCTTGCGGAGCGGGTCGCGGAACTCGCCCAGCAGCTTGTCCACGGCACCGGGGGTGCCGTCGCGGGCGTCGCTGAGCAGCCGGTCGGTGTCTTCGCGGTTGGGCCACATGCCCACATTCTACAGACCGCCCGCGGGTGATAGGTGCCGCAATCCGAGAAGGCCGGCCCCGGCTGCGCGCCCGCGCCTCGATACAACCGAAACCCGCCCGGGGCGCGGGGGGCACGTCAGTTCCAGCGCGCGACCGCGGTGAGGGCCTGCGCCAGGAACTTCTCCACGTCGCTCGCGTCCTCGGCGTTCGGCTCGGCCCGCAGGTACGCGCGGAGCGGGTCGATCGCGCGCCCGTGCCTCTCGGACCGAACCAGCAGCACGCCGAGGTCGCGGTTCTGCGTCGGGTCGCCGGGCACCAGTTGCGTGAGCCGCCGGGTGACGCGCGCGGCCCGCAGGTACTCGCGGTCCGCGAGGTACGCGGTCTTCAGGTTCTGAAACATGCGGGCGACGACCGCGCCCGGCGGGGCCGCCTTCAGCGCTTCGGGGGTCACCTCGAAGGGCCGCCCGGTCACGCCGCCGATGAGCGCCTCGCACGACTCCGCGTCGAGCAGCTGACCGCCGTTGAACGGGTCGAATAACACTTCCTCGTCGCCGGCCACCGCCTTCGCGATGAAGTGCCCGGGCAACCCGACGCCGACCACGTTGAGGCCCGCGCGCGTGCCCACCGCCATCGCGAGCAGCGACAGCGAGATCGGCAGCCCGACCTGCCGGTCGAGGACTTTGTTCAGGTAGCTGTTCCGCGGGTCGTAGTAGCTCTCGGTGTTGCCCGCGAACCCGCACTCCTCGAACAGGAAGGTGCTGAGCTCGGCGGTGCGGGCCGCGAGCGAACCTTTGAGCCGCGGCCGGAGCTGGTCCGCGAGCCGCCCGATGCGGCGCAGGTAGCCGCGCGGACTCATCTGCGGGTACGCGTCGCGCGCGATGAGGAGAGCGACCCGGGCCAGATCAACCTTCGCGTGCGGATCAACGGACAGACTCTGGAGTGCGGAACTGAGTTTCATGCCCGTATTCTAAGCGCGTGGGTGTCGCTCGTTGAAGCTCAGCCACCTGACCAGATTAAGAATCGCCGCCCGGGTCGGTACGCTCAAATAAGACGGGTGTGTCACCTCCGGAGGTCGCCAGATGCTTCACCGCTACCGAACGGATCTCCGCTGTGGGGCGTGCGTTGCCAAGGTGCGCCCGTTGCTCGACGCCGCGTTCGACGTGCGCCGCTGGGAGGCCGACACCGGCCGCTCGCCCGTTACGCTGAGCATCGAGGGCGACAACCTGACCGCCGAACGGGTCGGTGCGCTGATCGGGCCCGCGGGCTATCACGTTCTGGGCGAAGAAGGCTCACCGCCGCCCACACCGCTGGCCGTGTTGGACGCGGCGCCCCGCCCCGCCGCGGAGACCGAAAAGCCCGCGAGTTACTACCCGCTCCTGCTGATTCTCGTGTACCTGCTCGGGGCGGTGGCGCTCGCCGAGGCTGCGGCCGGGCCCTTCGACCCGATGCGGGCGATGGGCCGGTTCATGGCCGGGTTCTTCCTGGTGTTCAGCTTCTTCAAGTTGCTCGACCTGCGAGCGTTCGCCGACTCATACTCCAGTTACGACGTGATCGCGGCGAAGTGGTACGGGTACGGGTTCGTCTACCCGTTAATCGAGCTGGGGCTCGGCGCCGCGTACCTGGCGAACGTCGCGCCCGTGGCAACGAATCTCAGCACGCTGGTCGTAATGGGCGTGAGTACGGTGGGGGTGGTGAAGACGCTCGCGGCCCGGCGGAAGGTGCGGTGCGCGTGCCTCGGGACCGTGTTCAACCTGCCGATGTCGGCCGTGACGCTGGTCGAAGACACGCTGATGGTCGCGATGTCGGCTGTGATGCTGGTGTGGCTGCTATAAAAGATCGAACCGCACGTCTGACTGTCCGCCTCTCCCTCGGACAGCCAGCCGTGCGGTTAATTTGGCTCTCGCCGAACCTGATGGTAGCTAGGTGCGTGCCAATTCGGTTCGTTGGTGCCAGAAAAACCCGCAAACACTTTCTGAGTAAGGGATTTCGGGACGATAATAATTTCGGTCGGTTTGGCACTCACCATCGAATGCTCGCTTTTTATGCACGACATAATGTATTTTGCTAGTTAATTGTGCATCTAATTCCCTTCCGACATCTCGGTTGACCCTCTCCCTGCTGACCGGTCACAATACTTCCAATCGAACACCTTCAATAACGAGGTCCGCCCGATGCCGGCCACGCTTGATGACACCTATGCGGAGGCGTTCCGCAGCATCTATGCGAGCGTTCTCATCACGGCGCGCGACCGATACTGGCTCGACCGCGCCGTAAATGCCTGCACCGGAAACGCGAGCAGCGCGATTCTGTGCGATTGCGAGGCTGGACTTGAGCGGTACGTTCCGGCGAGCGAAACGCCCGACGGCCGGCCCGGGGCGGTCGTGCAGTTCCACGTGCCGCGATTCCACAAGGACCGGGAGCAGCGCCTCGAGCGCAGCGTGCTG
This sequence comes from Gemmata sp., assembly GCA_046086545.1. Lineage (GTDB taxonomy): Bacteria > Planctomycetota > Planctomycetia > Gemmatales > Gemmataceae > Gemmata. The sequence continues at coordinate 1,050 of JBJSXS010000560.1, read as the reverse complement.
GTGCGGGTGTCGCAGAACGTGATGACGTGTCCGACCGCGACCGCGTTCAACGTGCTCGACGCGAGCGGCAGTTGGTTCGCCAGCACCCGGCCGCCGAAACCCGGCGGCAAGTGGTTCCCGCTCGGGCGGAAGGTCGCGTACTTCGGTGACGGTCACCAGTACACCGCCGAGCGGCACGGGCGCCGGTGCTGGGTGGTGCCGATCCTCAGCGGCGAGTTCGTCATCGAGCGGCGCTGCGGGTTCGGCGACGGGCTGATGGGCGGGAACCTGTGGTTCTTCGGCGGCACCGCGGACGCGGCCCTCGACGGCGCGACGAAGGCGGCCGCGGCCGCGCACGCGGTGCCCGGGGTGATCCTGCCGTTCCCGGGCGGGGTCGCGTCGAGCGGCAGCAAGGCGGGCAGCAAGTACAAGTTCAGTATCGCTAGCACCTACGCGGAGTTCTGCCCGACGCTGCGCGGCACCAACGGCGTCGCCTCGCGCCTGCCCGACGGCGTGGCGAGCGTGCAGGAGATCATCATCAACGGGGCTGACCTGCCGACGCTCGTGCGCGCGACTCAGGCCGCCATCGCCGCCGCGAGGGACGTGCCCGGGTTGCTCACCATCTCGGCGGGCAACTACGGCGGGCGGCTCGGCAAGAGCTTCATCTACCTGCACCCCGAGAAGCAACCGGCGTGAGGCCGCGCGGCTTCGCGGGCGGGTGCCGCGCTCAGTGCTTACCCAGCACCAGGTCGAGTACCCAGCACCCGCGAACGTGCACCCGGTTCGCGCCGCGGCAGTGGGTCAGCACTTCCTCGCTGTCGCAACCGGCGTCTTGCAGCGCGTCGGCCAGAATCGGCATCTGCTCGAACGCGCGACCGTCGTAGATCGCGCCGGCGAGCGCCATCACGTCGGACGTGAACCACGCGTGGTCGGGCACGACGGGCCGGAACTGGTCGTCGAACAGGTCGCGCAGCAGGTCGGCTTGCGCCGCGCACTCGTCCCGTGCGGCGGCCACTTCGGCCGCGTGCGCGAGCCGGTCGGTTGCTCCCGACCGCAGCGCGAGCGCCGCGG
>JBJSXS010000559.1:0-2006 GCA_046086545.1 Gemmata sp. | reverse complement strand
ACGCGGGCAACCTCACCGTTTACGGCCGATATCTCTACGGCGGCATCCTGCACCTGCAACTCATCATCGCCGCGTTCCTGCTACTTCCCCCGGTCCTCATGTTCGTGTGGCCAAAGGGGGGAGTGGTCGCTTTCGCATCGTTCCGAGAGAGCTGTCGGCAGCCAATGTTCTGGTTCATCACGGTTGCCGCGACCGTCGCCATCTGGATCTCCGTTACCATCCCGTACTTCACGTTCGGCGACGACTACAAGATGATGAAGCAGATCGGGTTCGACCTCGTGATGCTGGCCGCGACCCTGTTCGGGGTGCTGGCCGCGAGCATGTCCATTAGCGAGGAGATCGAGGGCCGGACCGCGGTCACTCTCATGAGTAAGCCGGTGAACCGGCGGCAGTTCCTGATCGGGAAGTTTCTGGGCATCCTGATGGCTTGCGCCATCATGTCCATGCTGCTCACCTGGACCCTCACCTACGCGCTTCGGGCGAACCGTGAGTACGACCCGATCAACAACACGGCCGACCCGTCCGACCCGCTCGCGGCGCCAACCGACTACAGCAAACTGGTGGACCCGATGACCCACCAGGCGCAAAAGGCCGTGGTGCCGCCGTTCAAGCGGGCAGTACCGAGCGCGCCGGGCAAGGCCGTGGCTCAGGGTGCCGGGCTGTGGTTCTCAGACGTTGTTGCACACACCCTGGGGGCCGCACTCGGGTTCGGGCAGGTGATGATCCTTGTGGCGGTAGCGTCGGCGCTCGCGACCCGGCTCGCGTTCGTGGTCAATTTGGTTTTGTGCTTGATGCTGTTCCTGCTCGGCCACCTCGCCCCGGTTGTCGTCGAGGTGACCCGTGCCGCGCAAGGGGGCGGGGTCGCGGTGGGGTTGGTCGCGTTCCTCGGGCGGTTGTTTGACGCGCTGTTGCCGTCACTCGAATCGTTCAACATGAGCCGGGCGATCATCCGTGAGACGCCCCTGGACCTATGGCAGTTCGGTGGGTACGTGCTGACGGTCAACGGCTACTCGCTGATCTACACCGTCATCGCACTGCTGGTCGGTTTGCTCCTGTTCGAAGACCGCGACCTGGCATGACGCGCCCCAAGCGATGTTCAGGGGGCGACGTTTTGTGGTTGATCAAACGGGCTCGTTCTTGCCCCACGTTCCGCACCTTTTTTCTTCACGTTCCGCGCCCCCCCACTCACATTCTCCGCCCCGCTCTGCTAGGCTTAAGACACGCTGAGCGGCCCGCCCGCCGCGCTCCGATCCCCGCTCCCGCAGGCCAGAGGCTCTCGTGGGCAGTAGCGCACTCGACCGTGTGTACGCGGACTTTGTGAAGGCACCGACCGCGCGGACGGGCGTGCTGGTCTGTTCAGTCGGGGCCGCTGTTGCCTACCCCCTGTTCCTGCTGCTGCTGTACTTGTTCGTTGATTTGCTCGTCTGGCGTGGTGAGGTCCCCTCGTACTCGCAACTCACACCCGCGCAGAAACGCGAGTTCGCGACCGAATGGGCCGGGCGGGCGGACGCCGACCGCGCCGAGGCCGTCGGCCGGTTGGGGTGCAGCGCGTACCGCGGCAAGCGGTTGGAGGCCCGAACCGACGAGGAGTTGAAGCCGCTGGCCCGGACCAAGAACGAAGAACACCTGTTCGCCGACGAGTGGGAAACGCGGTGGCATGCAGGGGTGTACCTGGCCCTCCGGGACCGCGTGGGCCAAGCCGCGGCTGACGTGTACCTGCCGGCGGCCGGCGGGGAGCGGGCGGAGGCGGCCGAACCGCCCGACCCGAACTCGCGCCCGCAGTACGGGTTGCTGAGCCTCGTGGTGCGAGAGCGTAACCGGTGGACCGGAGCGTCCCTCGGGAAGTTGGCCGCGTCGAACATCTGGACATGGGTGCCAGGTGCGAGCGGGTCGGCCAACGTGCCGTACCTGACCGGGCTGTTCGTCCTCGCGTTCGGTCTTGCCGCCGTGCGCGGGGTGCTGGTGAACGCGCTCGCGTACCTGTCTGCGGCGGCGACGCTCGACGC
>JBJSXS010000558.1:0-5745 GCA_046086545.1 Gemmata sp. | reverse complement strand
CCGGCGCGCTCGCGGCGCTCGACCGCCGGCACGCGCCCGACCACATCGGGCGCGCCGTCGAAGCGGCGCGGACGCACATCCCGACCGTGTCTTTTGACCTGATCTTCGGGGCGCCGGGCTCGGCCCTCGCCGGCTGGCGCGCGGACCTGAGCGCGGCGCTCGCGTTCGGGCCGCGGCACGTCTCGACCTACGGGCTGACCTACGAGAAGGGCACGCCGCTGTGGAAGCAGCGGCACCGCGGGCGGGTCGCGGCGCTCCCGGAGGACGACGAGTTGGAGATGTACGAGCACGCCATGGACCGGCTCGGGGCGGCCGGGTTCGAGCACTACGAGATCTCGAACTTCGCGCGCCCGGGGTTCCGGTGCCGCCACAACGAGCGGTACTGGGCCAACGAGGCCTATTACGGGTTCGGGGTCGGCGCCGCCCGGTACGTGGGCGGGGCGCGCGAGTTGAACGTCCGCGACACGAAACTCTACATCCGCAAGGCGCTGGGCGGCGAGCCGGTCGCGTTCCAGCGCGAGGCGTTGGCCCCGCGGCCGCGCGCGTTCGAGACGCTCGCCACCCAGTTCCGCCGTGCCGAAGGCGCCCGGCGCGAAGCTTTCCGCGTCCAGACCGGGTTCGCACTCGATGAGCTCGCGCCCCGCGCGCTGGCGCTGCTGCGCGACAACGCGATCGTGACGGACGACGGGTCTTCGGTGCGGCTCACCCGGCGCGGCAAGTGCGTGGCCGATGCCGCGGTCGCCGAGGTGCTCAAGGAGAGTGAGGCGGGCTGATGTCCGAACGCGCTCGGCGGGTCCGCCCCTAGCCCTGTTTGGGGGTGAGGACGAGCAGCATGGGGCCGTCGCTGACCACCACCCCGCCGGCGGTTTCCTTCGTCACCGCGAACGCCTTCGCGTCCTTCACCGCGATCGGGGCGCGGACCCGAACCACCGCGGTGCCGTCGGGGCTCACGTCGAACACCCCGCCGTCCACCGGTTGCTTCTTCGACGGGTCCACGATCCAGAGCTGGTACTGCTCTTTCGCCGGGTCCAGCGCCGGGAGCCCGCGCACCTCGAGGTAGCCCTCCTGCTTCTCGGTGCTCCACACCACCACGCCCGCGGCGCCGCCCTTGTCGCCCAAGAACTTCGCGGCACTGGCCGCCTCCAGCGCCCGCTTGCGCTGGGCGACGGTCGGCTCCTGCTTCGGCCGGTGCGACACGACCAGCACGCCGGCCAGGCCCGCGGCAACCGCCCACCCGGCCCATGCGAGGTACGGGGGCCGGGCGCGGCCGGCCTTCGGCGGCGCGGGGCGCGCCGCCAGGGTGAACCCAACCGCGGACAGTTCGAGCTTCTCGGCCAGGCGCGCGGGCATCGGCTCCGGGGGCGGGGCGACGGCGCGGTGAACGGCGGCCGCGGCCAGGGCGAACCCGTCCGGGTCGGCGTCGGGAAAGGCCCCGAGCAGCCGCGCCAGTTCGGCCGCCTCCGCCCGGCCCAGGCCCTGGGTGGCCTCTTGCGCGAGCAGCTCGTCCAGTCGCCCTTCGGCGCGGGGATCGGCACTCATGCGTCGCCCCCCGCGGCGCCGAGCCGCTCCCGGACGCGGATCAGCCCGCGGCGGATGTGCGTCTTCACGGTCCCCACCGGCAGCTTGGTCGCGGCGGCGATCTCCTCGTGCGTTAATCCCTGGTACACCGCCATCGTTATCACCCGCCGCTCGTCCTCGCGCAAATCGTTGAGCGCGACCAGGGCCTTCGCGGCCTCGTCCTCGATGTCCAGGCGCGCCACCGGGGCCGAACCGGCCGGTTCGTCCGGCAGCGGCTGCGCCGGCGGCACGCGGCCGGTGCGGCGCTTCCGGTCGATCAGGCGGCGCCGCGCGATCATGGTGATGTACGTCGGCTCCGACGCCAGACCCGGGTCGTACCGGGCCGCGTTCTTCCACAACTCGATGAACACGTCCTGCACGGCATCTTCCGCGTCGGTCATGTTGCCCAGAAAGCGGCGCGCGAGCGACCACACCAGCCCGCCGTAGCGGGCGATGCAGTCGGCCACCGCCGCCGGGTCACCGGCCGCGATCCGTGGGAGCACGCAGTCGGCCACAAGTTTCGCCCCAAGCCCGCGCGGCCGCACACGTTAATGTTCGGTGCGCCTGCCACAGCGGATGCACGAAACGAGGCGGCCCGTGACCGGAGCCACGGGCCGCCTCGTGCCATCTTGTTATACGCGCAACGAGCAGTTAGTAGCCAACCTCGCCTCCAAAACCCAATTTACCTCCAAACTGGCCGCCGCCGATCTGGCCGAACTGGCCGAACTGGCCGCCGCCGAAGCCGCCGATCTGGCCGAACTGGCCGCCACCAAAGCCGCCCTGGAATCCACCGCCACCAAAACCGCCCTGGAAACCACCGCCACCGAAACCGCCCTGGAAACCGCCGCCCTGGAAGCCACCGCCGCCGAAACCGCCCTGAAAGCCACCACCGAAGCCGCCACCACCGAAGCCGCCACCACCGAAGCCGCCGCCACCACTGCCGCCAAGATATCCGCCACCGACCTGAGGGTAGGTGATGATCCCGGCAATGCCGCTACCGGTCACACCAATACCACCGTTGCCGCCGATGCCGCCGATACCGCCGATGCCGCCAGCGCCGCCGATACCGCCGATGCCGCCGATACCACCGATGCCGCCGATACCACCGAAGCCACCAGCGCCGCCAATACCACCGAAGCCACCAGCGCCGCCGAGGGTCCCCCCGAGCTGGCCGAACTGACCGATGTTCCCGGCGGCCCCGGCCGCGCCGAACTGGCCGAGGTTCCCGGCGGCTCCGGCCGCGCCGAGGTTCCCGGCGGCCCCGGCGGCCCCGGCCGCGCCGAGCTGGCCGGCCTGACCGCCCCCAGCGTTGATCGGTTGGAAGTAGGAGCCGCGCGGCATGTACCGGAAGCTGGTAGACGGCCGGATGCGGCCGTTGGGCAGCGGTGGCTGAGCCTGCAGATAACCGGTCAGGGGCAGCAGCGAGAGCGCGCCCAGACCACACGTCAGCCAGGCCAGTCGCCGATGGAGCGTTCCGAGCATTACAAGCCCTCTCGCGATGAGAATGAGTCCGCTGGGCCGTGATTCGCGCGGCGGGCGCAAGGCTGCGCAGCCGGCCGGGATTCCCCGAACCCGCACAATTCAGGTTACCCGCTTGGGGGATAAATGCAATCAATCGCCCGAACTTGCGCGGCACCCAAAAACTTTTTTTCGGACCCGCGGGCGCAGGTAGCGGTTGTGCGCTCGCGCTACAGGTTCTCACCTGTCCGCCGGGCCGGTGTACAATCTCGGGGCCGCGATCGGCTCGCGTACTTGAAAGCGCGCGCAACCGGCGGCGTCAACTACTCAAACGCGTGCCCCGTTGCGGAGTTTGCGCGGACGCGCGGATTTCTACGACTTTTTCTCTCATCACCCGGGCTGTTCGACTCACGGGAGGCTCATCCGATGAGGTGTACATTCCCCGTCAGCGGTCGCGCCAGTCTCGCAGCGCTACTCGGCCTGTCGGCCGCGGTCGCGTTGGTCGGGCCGTTCGATTGCCCGGCCCCGGTCGCGGCGCAACCGCCTGCGGCGCTACCGGAGGCACTGAAGTACGTCCCGACCGACGCGGCCGTGTTCCTGTACGCGGACGCGGCTAAAATCTGGAACCACGAGATCGTCAAAACGTTCCGCGACTCCGACAAGGCGACCTTCGGTGCGCTCGAAACGGGGGCCGCGAAGGCGCTCGGCGTGAAACTCGAGGACCTGAAATCGGTCGTCGTGTTCCTCCCGACGGTCAGGCGGCCCGAAGACACGACGAAGCTCGGGCTCGTCCTCACCTTTGCCAAGCCGTTCGACAAAAAGAAGTTAGAAGACGGAATGAGCGCCGAGTTGCCCAAAAACGAGAAGCTGAAGGTGTTCGCCCCGGACGCGAGGACCGCGGTCGTCCTACGCGGGCTGGACGACGCCTACGCCGTACCGCGTCCCGCGGAGCCGGACGGTCCGCTTGCGGAGGTGATCAAGGCGGCCGGCAGTGGGAAGCACGCGCTGGCCGCGGGCGTCACGTTCGCCAACATGCCGGAGGACCTGCGGAAGGACGACCTGCCGGGCCAGGTCCGCGGGTTCCAGCCCATCTTCATGGCCGACACGCTGACCGCGACCGTGGACCTCGACAAGGCGGTGGCCCTCGCCGTCCGGGTGAAGGCCCGCCGCGCCGCGCAGGCGGTGGACGCCGAGAAGGCGCTCGGCGCCGCGATGAAGCTGATCGGCGACGAACTCGCGCGCGAACTGCCGGACCTGGAGAAGGACGGCAAGACGGACCCGGGCCTCAGGGACGTGGTGAAGGTGCTCCGGGCGGTGGTGGCGACCGCGAAGGGCGCCAAGTTCGCGGTGGACGGGAGCGAGGCCCAGATGACCGCGGCGCTCCCCCTCGCGGGGCTGCCGCTGGCCACCGCGTACACCGCGGGGCTGAAGAAGGTTCAACTCCGGGCGGTAACGCAGCAGTCGGCCAACAATTTGAAGCAGATCGCGATCGCGATGCACAACTACGCGAGCACCTACAACGACCTGTTCCCGCCGGCCGCGGTGTGCGACAAGAGGGGCAAGCCGCAACTGAGCTGGCGCGTGCTGATCCTGCCGTACATCGAGCAAGATGCCCTGTACAAGCAGTTCAAACTCGACGAGCCGTGGGACAGCGAAAACAACAAAAAACTGCTCGACAAGATGCCAAAGGTGTACGCCATCCCGGGCGTGACCAGGCCGGGCGGCACCGACACTCACTACCGCGTGTTCGTCGGCAACGGGGCCGCGTTCGACTGGGTCATGGGCACCAAGATCACCGCAATCGCCGACGGCACCTCGAACACGCTCATGTGCGTGACGGCGGCCACCGCGGTGCCGTGGACCAAGCCGGACGAGTTAGAGTTCGACCCGGAAAAAGACATGGGCAAGCTGATCGGCCTGGTGGTGAACGGGAAAGCGCAGGTGGCGCTGTGCGACGGTACGGTGCGCACCCTCGCGAAGTTGCCGCCGCGGGAGACCGTCGCCGCGCTCGTCACCATGAGTGGCGGCGAGGTGATCGGGAACGACTTCTGACTGCCGGGGCTCGATACGTTGGCCGCGGGCGCGCGGCCGGCTCCCCTTCGAACATGCTCGCCGACACCCCAAAGGAGTAACCCCGCATGCGATTCCTCTCTTTCCTCGCCGTTGCGGCACTCGCGAGTTCCGTCGCGCTGATCGAGCCGCCGCTCGCGCCGCGCTCGATCGCCAGCGCGGCACAGCCGGGGGCCGAGTTGCCCCCGGACCTGGCGCTGGTGCCCGCGGACGCGGTCGGGTTCGCGCACGTGCGGCTCGCGGACCTGTGGAGGAACGAGGTGATGGCCGGGTTCCGCCAGACCTGGGAGAAGGCCGGGCCGAAGGCGCTGGCCGAACTGGACCGCCAGTTCGTGCCGGCGCCCTCCTCGCTCTCCCGCGGCACCGTGTTCGTGACGCTGGACGACAAAAAGAAGCCGCAGGCGGTGGGCGTGCTGGCGTTCTCGGCCCCGTTCGACCCGGCCGCGGTGGTCAAGACGTACCTGCCCAACAGCACCACCGAGAAGGTGGGCGGCAAGACCGTGTACCGCAGCCCGGCGAGCGAGGCGGAGTTCTACTTCCCGGACAACCGCCACATCGTCATCGGGTACGACGGCGCGCTCGACCACTACCTCGCAAAGGCCCCCGCGAGGGACGGGCCGCTGGCGCCGGCGATCAGGCTGGCCGCGGCGGGCAACAAGG
>JBJSXS010000557.1:0-25606 GCA_046086545.1 Gemmata sp. | reverse complement strand
AAGAGCACGATCTTCCCGTCGCGTTGGCTGATGCTCTCCTGGGCCGGGTCCGCCGCTCCCCCGGTTGTCGCCAGGACGAACGCGAGCACGAACGCGGCGAACCGGCGCATGGGAAAGTTCTCCGGGGCAGGGACGTGGGCGGGGCTGGCCCATCGCGACCGCCAGGGTATCGCCGGGATCCACCGGCGTCGACCGTCGGTCGCACTGTGGTATGCTTTTCCGACGCCATCGGAGTCCGCCTCATGCCCCGACTGCTCCACCTCGCCCTGCTCGTCGCAGCCCTCTACCCGAGCGGGCCGGCGGCCGCTGAAGAGGCGCTCGTGCCGACGGGCGTGATCCGTCCCTTCGCCGAGCCGGGTCTGGCCGCCTTCACCAGCTGGCTCAAGGAGACCAAGCACGACGACCCGAAGGGCGTGTTCCGCCTCGAGGACGGAGTGCTGCGGTGCGGCGACGAGGACATGGGCTACGTGGCCACGAAGCAGGCCTACCGCGACTACCAGGTCTCCGTCGAGTACCGCTGGGGCCGGAAGCGGGCCACGCCGACGAGCGTGCGGAACACCGGGCTGCTGCTCAACGCCGTCGGCCCCGACGGCTCGGCCAAGGGCGTGTGGATGACCTGCATCGAGTGCCAGCTCGCCCAGGGCTGTGAGGGCGATTTGATCGTGATCCCCGGCACGAAGGCCGACGGCACGAAGTTTCCGGCCACGATCACCAGCGACACCCGCGTCGCCGAGGACAAGAGCACCCGCTGGGACCCGCACGGCCAGCCCACCACCTACTCGGGGAAACAGTTCTGGTGGTCGCGGCACCAGCCCTTCTTCAAGGAGGACTACGACGCCCGCGGCAAGGACGACGTGGCCAGTCCCGTCGGCGAGTGGACGAAGGTCGAATGCCGGTGCGCGGGCTCGCGGATCACGGTCAGCATCAACGGCCAGATCGTCAACGAGTGCCGCGACGTCGTGCCGGCGGCCGGCAAGATCCTCCTCCAGTCCGAGGGGGACGAGGTGTTCTTCCGCAATCTCGAGATTCGGCCCCTGCCGGCCGAGTGATTCCCTCCGCCCGGAGCCCGCCATGCAACCCTCCCCGCGCTCGAGCCGCCGCTCGTTCCTCGGCACCACCTCGCTCGCGGCGGGTGCCGCCGCCCTCGCCGCCCCGGCGGTCCACGCCGCCGGCGACGACCGGCTCAAGGTCGGCATCGTCGGCTGCGGCGGCCGCGGTGCCGGAGCGGCCTCGCAGGCCCTGTCCACGAGCGGCCCCGTGGTCCTCACCGCGATGGGCGACCTGTTCCCCGACCGGCTCGAGCAGTGCCTGCGAAGCCTGAAGGCGATGGACACGGTCGGAAACAAGGTCGACGTTCCCGAGGAGCGGCGGTTCACCGGCTTCGACGCCTACGAGCGGGTGCTCGACAGCGGGATCGACGTCATCCTCCTGACCACACCCCCGCACTTCCGGCCCGCGCAGATCGAGGCCGCGATCGCCGCCGGCAAGCACATCTTCGCCGAGAAGCCGTGTGCCGTGGACGCCCCGGGCGTGCACCGGGTGCTCAAGGCCACGGCCGACGCCCGGGCCCGGGGCCTGGCCCTCGTCTCCGGCCTCACGCTCCGCTACATCGATTCCTACCGCGAGGGCATCCGCCGGCTCCACGACGGGGCCATCGGCGAGGTGCGAACGCTGCTCGCCAACGACTACCGGGGGGCGATCTGGTCGCTGCCCCGGAAGCCCGAGTGGACCGACATGCACTGGCAGATGCGGAACTGGCCCCACTTCACCTGGCTGTCGGGCGACTTCAACGTCGAGCAGCACGTGCACAACCTCGACGTCTGCGCCTGGGCGATGCGCGACACCTACCCGGTGCGGGCGATCGGCCTTGGCGGCCAGCAGGTCCGCAAGGAGCCGGGCAACATCTACGACCACCACAGCGTCGTCTACACCTACGAGGACGGCACCCGATTGGTGAGCAACTGCCGGCAGATCCCGGGCTGCAAGCACGACATCAGCGTCCAGGTGCTCGGCTCGAAGGGCACGCTCACGTTGGAGGAGTCCAAGGGGGGCGTCGCCATCACGGGCGCGGAGACCTGGCAGTTCCCCGGCACGCCCGCCAACGGCTACCAGGTGGAGCACGACGAACTCTTCCAGGGCATCCGCGACGGCAAGCCGGTCAACAACGGCGAGACGCTCGCCAAGAGCACGCTCCTGGCGATCATGGGCCGGCTGGCCACCTACACCGGCCAGGAAATTACCTGGGACATGGCGTGGAACTCGAAGGAGGACTTCACGCCGGCCAGCTACGAGTGGGGCGACCGGCCGATGCCGCCGGTGGCCATGCCCGGCCGGACCAAGTATCTGTAGGCCCCGACGTTCCACCGCGGGGGAAAAAGGAACACGACCATGCCACCGACGTTCGATGACGGTTTCACCCGCCGCGGCTTCCTGGGCACGGCGGCCGCCACGCTCGCCGCCACCCAGGCGACGTTTCGGACCGCCACGGCGGAAACGCCCCCCGCGATCGCCGCGCCTGCCCGGGGCAAGCCCACGGTCTTCCAGCACGCGTGCATGACGCTCGTCTACGCGGCGTTTCCGCTGGAGCGGGCCCTCACCGGCATCGCCGCCGCGGGCTACACGTTCGTGGCGTGGGGCACGCGGCACAAGGAGTCCGGCGGCGAGACGGTGCCCCTGATGCCCGAGGACGCGCCACCCGAGAAGGCCAAGGCCCTGGGCCGCCGCTGCCGCGACCTCGGCCTCGAGCCCGTGATGATGTTCTCCACGATCTACCCCGAGAAGCCCAACGCCGTGGAGGTGCTCACGCAACGGATCAAGCAGGCCTCCGCCGCCGGCATCGGCCAGGTGCTGACCTTCGGCCACACCGAGGGAGGCGACCGGAAGCTGTGGATCGAGCGGTTCAAACTGCTCGGCCCCGTGGCCCGCGACCACGGCGTGACGATCGTCGTCAAGCAGCACGGCGGCACCACGGGCACCGGTGAGGCCCTGTCGTCGATCGTCAAGGAGGTCGCCGACCCGAACGTGTGGGTCAACTACGACGCGGGCAACGTGCTCGACTATCTGAACCTCGACCCGATCCCGGACGTCGTGAAGACGGCCCCCGAGATCCGCAGCTTCTGCATCAAGGACCACCGCAACTGGCCGAAGGACGAGGACTGCGGCCCGGGGTTCGGCGAGATCGACCACTACAAGTTGCTGCACCCGGTCGCGTTCACCGGGCGGGCGATGTCGCTGTCGTGCGAGAACATCTTCGCGCCGCTGGTGCCGCGCCCGGAGCGGCCCGAGGGGGTGGACGCGCTGGCCCGGCGCGCCCGCGAGTTCCTCGAAGTGGTCATCGCCGGACTGCACACCGCGAAGTAGGGCGGGCGCCCGGCCCGCCCTACGCGTCGTACAGGTGCACCTCCGCCGGCTCGCCCGGTTCGAGGCGCGCGCGGTCCGCGGGCACCAGCACGAACCCGTCGGCCGCGACCGCCCCGCTCAGGCCCGACGCGCCGCCCGCGACCGGCGCGATCCCCCCGTTCACCCGCCGCACGCGCGCGTAGTCGACCCGCCCGACCGCGGACCCGATCCGCTCCGCGACGGGAAGCGTCACGCGCGGGTGCGGCAGCGCCCACGCGCGGCCGCCCAGGCGCCGCACCGCGCGGCCGGCGAACAGGTCGTACGCGCACAGGCACGACACCGGGCTGCCCGGGATCAGGAACACGCACGCGGCCCCCACGAACGCGACGCCCAGCGGCCCGGCCGGGCGAACGGCGACCCCGTGAACGGCGAGGTCGCCCAGATCGGCCGCCGCCCGCGGCGCGTGATCCTCGGTGCCCACCGACGTGCCGCCGGACACGAGTACCAAATCGGCGCTCTCGGTCGCTTCGAGGATCGACGCGCGCACCGCGTCGTAGGTGTCGGGCGCGTAGCGCACGTGCGGCACGGTCGCGCCGTCGCGCGCCGCGAGCGCCGCGAGCATCGGCGAGTTGCTGTCCACAATCCTGAAGCCCTCGGGCGCCGCGCCGGGCGGAAGCAGCTCGTTCCCGGTCACGACGAGGGCGACCCGGGGCCGGCGCACGACCGGTACGGCGCCCGCGCCCGTGGCCGCGAGCAGTCCCACGTCCTGAGGGCGCAACACGCGGCCCCCGGGCAGCACCTCGCGCCCCCTCGCCACATCCTCGCCGACCCGGACGATGTGCTTCCCGGGCGGCACGGGCGCGGTCGCGGAGATGTGCCCGTCGGCGTGCGCCGCCGCACACTCGGCCATCAGCACCGCGTCCGCGCCGGCGGGAATCGGTGCGCCGGTGGTGATGCGCACCGCGTGCCCGCGTGCGACTTCGCCCGCGAACGGTCGGGCCGGGAACGCCTCGCCAACGACCGCGAGCGGCACCCCGGCGGCGAGGTCGGCGGCGCGCACCGCGAACCCGTCCATCGCGGCCTTCGGGAACGGCGGCACATCGACCCCCGAATGAACCGGCGCCGCCAGCACGCGCCCGGCCGCTTCGGGTAGGGGCACACGTTCGGACCCGAGCGGGGTGAGCCGCCGGTCGAGGAGCGCGAGGACCGTGTCCGCGCCGGCGCGCTCGCGGAACCCGCGCATCCGCACGTCGGTGAATGCCGGCTTCGGCGCTTCGTTGGGCTCGCTCATCGGGTGCTCCTGGGCCCGCACAACCGGTACGACCGCGACGGGTTGCCGCGCTTCGCAAACCTGCGTGCCCCGTGCGACCGGCACAGGCGCTAGCGTGGCGCGCGATTCCGCCCCATTTCGTTGAAGTCTCGAGTTGTGACCGCGCAACTCGGCCCTACATTTGGGTGTCAAGTACGTCGGCCGCGACCCGCGGCACGCGGCGCGTATGCGAAGGGCCGCGGTCCCCACACACGAGCGCAAGGACTCGCCCAACCAACGACGGAGCGACTTCCATGATCAGCAAGCGTTTCCTTCTGGCCGCGATCGCGTTCGCGCTGATGTTGCCGCTGCCCGGCTGCGGGTGCCGCCGTAGCAGCTGTTGCGAGAGCCGCGCGTAAGCTCCGCCCCCGGCGCCGTGCTGCCCGACCGCGCCGGCCGGTTACACGCCAGGCGTCCAGCCGTGAGCGGCTCGCCGCTTGAGCCAATTTCCCCGCCGCGCGGGCCGGAATCCCTTTGACCCGCGCGCGGCGCCTCACCTCCCGCGCACCCGCTACGGCCCCACCAGGTTCGCCAGACCGGCGCCCTTTCCCCTCCGCGCCAGCACTTCAGCCTTTACCCAATCTGCTGCTGAATTCCGCCCCTCCGCGGTTGCACGCCCGCTCGTGCCGCGCATGATTCGGTGAGGACGGCAGTGGAGCGCCGCGGTTCGCCGCGTAAAGGAGTCATCACGATGAAAAAGCGTCTCTTGTGCCTCGGCCTTTTGGTCGCGGTATCCCAACTCATGACGACCGGTTGTCACCCTATCGCCCGCTGGCGGGCGAACCACCCGTGTTCGCCGTGTGGCACCTGCGGTCCGGTGTGCCACCCCGTGCTGCATCCGATCAAGACGCGCCGGGCGATCCTGGGCGAGCACGTCGAGCCGATCGGCGTGGCGTCCAGCCCGGTGGTGTCGCCGCCGTGTCACGGGTGCGGGTCCCCCGGCGCGCCGGGGGTGCCGGTCGGGCTGTCCGGCGTCCCTTACGGCGGCATCCCGGTCACGCCGACCGCGTACCCGGTGACCGCATACCCGCCGATAACGAACCCGGCCATCGGCCAGCCGGTCCCGATCGCGCCCGGCCCGAAGGTGATCCCGTCGCACGAGTTGCCCAACCCGATGCCGCTGCCGAAGTGACGGTGGCTCGCACTCGCTCCGGGCCGCGCGGGCCTCACCCGCGCGGCCCGTTCGCTTTCTCCTCCGCCGAACTGCCCCGCAGGTACAGCGGTTCCAGGCCGAACAACTCCTCGCGGGACAGCGGCGCCAACCGCAACCCCACCGCGAACACGCTGGCCACCTGCGGCGTGCGGTCCGCTTCCTCAACGAGCGGGACGTTTCGCGGGAGCGTCCCCGCGTGCGCCTCAACGCCGGGGCCGTTCACCCAATCGCCTTCTGTGACGGCCGCCGCGAACGCGCCCGCGTCGAGGATTTGTAGTACGGTCGCCGCGCGCCAACCGTCGGGCCCGCGGGCGAACCGCTGCGCGTACACCTGCCCCTGCAGCGCGTCCGCGATCACCCATTGGTGCCGCGCCTCCGCGGGCGCCTGCTCGGCGACCGCGGCGAAGGCGTCCACCGCTCTCAGTTCGCACCCGAGGGCGTAGGCGAGGGCCTTGGCGGTCGTGAGGCCCACGCGCAGGCCCGTGTAGCTGCCCGGCCCGCGGCTCGCCATCACGCCCGTGAGGTCGGCCGGCTTCAGCCCCGCCGCGCCGAGCAGCGCGCAGATTGTAGCCGTCATGTCCCGCGCGTGCCGGCGCGAGGTGTCGAGTTCGGCACGCCCGACCACCGCACCGCCGCGCGCCAGCCCGAGCCGCGCGGCGCGCCCGGACGTTTCGATGAGGAGCCAGTTCGCAGTCATTCGGGTTCGCCGCAACGGTGCTGTCCGCGGACGATCGGCGTCCGCACAATGGGAGCATTCTAACGCGGGGCGAACACGATGTCCGACACGGCCACCATGCACATCGACGGCGCGTCGCGCGGCAACCCCGGCGCCGCGGCCTACGCGGTCGTTCTCGCGCGCCCGGGGGCGCCCGTAGTCGAAGAGGCCGACACCATCGGCACCGCGTCCAACAACGTGGCCGAGTACACGGCGCTGGTGGAGGGGCTGTCGCTCGCGGCCGAGTTGGGGGTGAAGAACCTCCGGGTGTTCAGCGACAGCGAGCTGATGGTGAAGCAGATGGCGGGCGCGTACAAGGTGAAGAACGAGGACCTGCGACCGCTATACGAGGAGGCGTGCCGGCTGCGGAACCGGTTCGAAAGCGTGACCATCACGCACGTGCGCCGCGAGCAGAACACGCGGGCCGACGCCATCGGCAACGACGCGCTCGACGGCAAACCTCGGCGCCGGGGCGAGGCGCCACCCGGGGAGCCGCTCGCGGCCTCGCGAGCCGCCCCCGGCGCACAGCCCGCGAAGCCCCAACCGGCGTCCGACGCTCCGATCCGCGCGGACGCGGTCCGGTGCCTCGCGGACGCGGCGCGGCACTGGGCCGCGAACGGCGTCGCGGGCCTGCCGCCGGAAGCGGTGTGGGAGCAACTGTGGTCGCTGCTCGAAGAGTCGGGCGCGCTCAAGAAGAAGAAGAAAGCGTAACCGCCATGCCGGACATCCTGTTCCTCGACGAGATCAGCGACGCGGAGGCGGCCCTTGTGGGCGGGAAGGGCCTGAGCCTCGGCAAGACCGCGCGCGCCGGGCTGCCGGTCCCGGCGGGGTTCGTCGTCACCACAGAAGCGTACCGGCGGCTGGCCGAGCGCGGGGTTCGCGCCGACGCCGGGTTCGTGCGCGCGATCGCCGGCGCTTACAAAACGTTGGGCGCGGGCCTGGTCGCGGCCCGCTCGAGCGCCACCGCCGAAGACGCGGCCGACACCAGCTTCGCCGGGCAGCAGGAAACGGTCCTCGGCGTCGCGGGCAACGAACCCCTCCTTGACGCCATCGAACGGTGCTGGCGGTCGCTGTTCACCGAGCGCGCGGTCGCGTACCGCGCGAAGCAGAGCGTTGACGCGGCCGCGCTCGCGATGGCCGTCGTCGTGCAGGTGCTGGTGCCCGCGGAGTCGGCCGGCGTGCTGTTCACCCGCGACCCGCTCGACCCCGGCGGCCACCGCATGTTGGCGGAGGCGGCGTGGGGGCTGGGCGAAGCGGTGGTGTCGGGGCGCGTGCAGCCGGACCGGTTCACCCTCGACCGCGAAACCGGCGCGGTGCTGACCCGCGCGCTCGGCTCGAAGGCGGTCCGCGTCGTGTCCGGTGTGGAGGAACACGTTCCGCCGGCGCAGCAGCGCGAGTTCTGCCTGGGCGACACCGCACTGGCCCAACTCGCGGGACTGGGCCGAGCGGTCGAAGCCTTCTACGGCGACGCACGCGACATCGAGTGGGCTTACGCCGGCGGCACCTTCCACCTCCTGCAGGCGCGCCCGATCACCGCCGCGGGCGCGGCCGAGCGCGAGCAGGTGCGCCAGGCGGTCATCGCCGGCCTGAGGGCGACGGCGGACCCGACGGGGACCGCGTGGGTGCGGTACAACCTCAGCGAAGTGCTGCCCGAACCGACCCCGATGACGTGGGCCGTCGTGCAGCGCCTGCTGGGCGCGGACGGCGGGTTCGGCGCGATGAACCGGGACCTCGGCGCCGACCCAGACCCCGCGCTCGGGTCGCTGTCGGGGTTCGATCTGGTGGCCGGGCGCCCGATGGCGAACCTGTCGCGCCTGCCGCGCATGCAGTTCGCGCGCCCGCCGTTCGAGTACCCGCTGGGCGAGTACCGCCGCGACCCGCGCAAAGCCCTCGACCCGAAGCCGGCGCTCAACCCGCTCGCCGGTCAGGGGTGCGTGTTCGGGCTGCTCGGGCTGCCCGGCACCGTGATGAAGCTGACGCGCCTGATGGGCACCACGCGGAAGCTGTCCGCCGGGTTCGCGCCGACGTTCGAGCGCGAGACCGCGCCGAGGTTCGCGGACGTCGCGACGAAGGCGCTTGCTTCGGACTGGTCGAGGCTGGAACCGGCGGGCGTCGTCCGCTCGTTCGAGGAATGGGTTCAGCTCACACTCATCGAATTCGCGCGGGAGAGCCTCAAGCCGACCGTGTTCGCCGACCTGGCCTGGAATGAGGTGTTCGAGCGACTGAAGCCCAGGCTCGGGGAGCAGCGGGCGCGCGCTGCGGTGGGGGAGCTGAGCCTCGGGGCGGCGCCTCCCCCGGATGCGAACCTCCCCCGTGCGGTTCGCGACCTCGCGTCCGGTGCCCTGAGCCGCGCCGCGTTCCTCCAGAAGTTCGGGCATCGAGGCACGAACGAGATGGAACTGGCGCAGCCGCGGTGGGGCGAAGTGCCGCAGGAGTTGGACAAGCTGGTTCGCGGCGCGAAGGGCCGCGAACACACGGCCGCGGTGGCGAGCGTCGAGAAGGTCGCGGACGAGGCGCGGCTGAGCGGGCCGCCCCGCGATCGGTTCAAGGCGGAGGTCGAGAGCCTCCGCACCCACCTGGGTCTGCGCGAAGCGGGCAAGCACTACCTGTTGATGGGCTACGCGGTATTGCGCCGCGCGCTCGTCGAACTCGATCGCCGCTCCGAGCTTAACGGCGGCATCTTCTTCCTCACGCCATCGGACCTGCCCGACCTGATCGCGGGGAAAGACCTCTCGTCGAAGATTGCCTCCGCGCGCAAGCGGCGCCAAACGGAACTGTCGCTCGAGGTGCCCCCGGTGCTGTTCAGCGACGACCTGGAGGCCGTCGGGCGCCCGCTGCCGGGGCCCGTAGGCGGTGACAAGCTCGAAGGCGTCGCGCTCTCCGCGGGCGTCGCCGAGGGCCCGGCGCTGGTGCTCACCGAACCGACCGCGGCGCCGCCGGAAGGCGGGTACGTGCTGGTGTGCCCTTCAACGGACCCGGCGTGGGTGCCGCTGTTCGTTCACGCGAAGGCGCTGGTGATGGAAACCGGCGGCGTGTTGTCCCACGGGGCGATCGTGGCGCGCGAGTTCGGCCTGCCCGCGGTCGCCAGCCTGCCGACCGCCACGCGGCACATCAAGACGGGGCAGGTGCTCCGCGTGGACGGCGCCCGGGGCACGGTCACGGTGCAAGCGGAAGGGTGAGGCGGCCGGCCTCCGCCCCCGTCGGGGCGAAGAGCCGGTCACTTGTTGAACTGGAACTCGCGGCTGTTGATGAGCACCCACAGCAGGTCCTGAAGCCCGTCGCGCGCGGTCGGGGCACCGTTCACCCAGCCTTCGGCTTTCTTCTGCTCGTCGGGCGAGGGGCGGCGGCCCCACGCGACGAGGTAGAGTTCTTCCACGGCTTTCGGGAGCGGCACCTTGTCGGTGATGAGCCTCTCCACGCGCCCGCCCTTGTCCGCGATCTTCTTGTTCAGGAAGTCGCCGTTGAGCAGGTGCATCGCCTGACCGATGTTCGGCTTGGTGGTGCGCTCGCACTCGCAGAGCACCTGCCGCGGCGGGCGCCCGAACAGGTCGAGCAGGTAGGATTTGACCTCGCTGTCGGGGAGCTGAATCGCGCGCGTGCCGAGGGGGAGGCCGGTGTACTTCTCGCGCGTGCCGGTGGCGAAGTCCACGCCGTCGGCTACCTGCTCCGCGGTGAGGCGCTTCGCGGTGTAGCGCGTGAAGTGGACGTTCGCGGCGTCGAGCGTGTTGCCCGGGGTGCTCTGGTGCGAAAGCTGGTACGCCCGGCTGTTGAAGATCGTTCGCAGGAGGTGCTTGAGGTCGAACTTGGATCTCACCAACTCGTCCGCAAGCGCGTCGAGCAGCTCCGGGTTGCTCGCCGGGTTGGTGGCCCGCATGTCGTCGAGCGGCTCCACAAGCCCGTGGCCCAGGGTGTAGCCCCAGAAGCGGTTCGCCATGTTCCGGGCGAACATCTTGTTCGACGGGGCCGTGAGCCAGTCCCCGAGCCGCCGGCGGCGGTCGAACTCGTCGTCCCAACTCACCTTCGTGTCGCCGTCGAGCGGCACGGGCTTCACGGTGGTGCGCTTGCGCGGGTGCGTGGCCTCGCCCGCGGGTCGGATGAAAATGACCGTTTCGCGGCCGAAGATGCCGAACTCCTGACTCGTCTTCGTGCCGATCCGGGTGAAGAACGCGGCCATGCCGTAGTAATCGTCCTGGCTCCACTTCTCGAACGGGTGGTGGTGGCACTTCGCGCAACCGATCCGCACGCCCAGGAACAGTTGCGTGGTCGTCTCGGACCAGTCCTCGAACGTGCGGCCGATCTGGAAGAAGTTCGCCGGCCCGTCGGTGAACGTGCTGCCCTCCGCGGTGATCACGTCGCGCACGAACGCGTCCATCGGCACGTTGTCGCGAACCTGCGCGCGGACCCAGTTGTGGAAGCTCCACATGCCCTTCTCTTGGAGCGCCGTGCGGTTGATGCGGAGCAGGTCGCCCCACTTCAGCGCCCACCAGTCGATGAACTCGCCGCGCTCCAGAACCTGGTCGACGGCCCGCGCCCGCTTTTTCGGGTCTTTGTCGTCGAGGAAGGAGCGGACCTCGTCGGGGGTGGGCAGCGTCCCGATGGCGTCGAGGTGGAGCCGGCGCAGGAACTCGTCGTCGGTCGCGAGCGGCGAGGGCGTCAGGCCCAGGTCCTTCCACTTCGCGATGAGCTTCTGGTCGATGAAGTTGTTCGCGGGCACGTCCGGGTACTTGTCGAGCTTCGCGAACGGCAGCGTCACCTGCGCGACTTCGGCGCAGCCGCCGAAGCGGATCATGACGTGCGTCTCGCCCGCGTCCTTCGCGGTGACGCGGCCCGCCGCGGTGACCGTTGCCACCGCGCCACTCAGCGCGTCGAACTGCGAGGTGGAGGTCACGTCCTCGCGGCGCCCGTCCGACCAGATCGCGGTGATCGAAAGCTGTTGCTGCTCCCCCGGCACCATCAGGCGCTTCGGCGGGAACACCTCAAGCCTGGTAACGGTTGGGTCGGTCTTCGCGTTCGGCGCCGGGGCGCCGTCTTCGAGCCACTGCCGGATCGTGAGGTACTCGCGCCCGTTGTGCCTGAGCTTCTCGCCGCCGCCGTGCTCCATCACCAGCGCGGGCTTCGCGAGCAGAATGCTCTGCTCCGGGTTGCTCGGGACGACGCGCCGGCCCTCGTTGCTCTGCACGATTTGCAAGTGGTCGAACGCGGGGTCGAACCCGAACAGCGACAGTTTGAACCCGCCGCGGCCGTGCTGCGCGCCGTGGCACCCGCCGCCGTTGCACCCGGCCTTCGTGAGGACGGGTTCCACCTCGCGCGCGAAGCTCACCGGCTCGTCGGCCGCGGACCCCACCACCACCACGGGCACGGTCGCCCTCGCGCCACTCGCTTCGACGTGGAGCACGGTTCTGCCGTCCGAGACGGGCCGCACCACACCGCCCTCGGCGGTCGCGGTGCGCGCGTTCCCTACAGACACCCTCGCGTCGCGCGTCAGGTCCCACTGCCGCCCGTCGGCCCACACGCCGAGCACGATGACGCGCTGAACCGCCCTCGGGCCGGTGAGCGTCACTTCCTTGGGGTACACGACCAACTCTTTGGGCGCGCCGGAAGGCGGCTCGGCCGCGCGGGCCGCCGCGGCAAGAGACGCGGAAGCGCAGAAGGCGAGGAGGAGTCGGGTGAGCATGCGAAAAACCCGGGTCGGCGGGCGGGGGGCGAGCGCAACGAGGCAGGCTACTCAAATCGTCCCGGATTCGTGGAACGGAGTCAAGCACGAGGCGTTACAGTGGAGAGCCACTGTCGCTTTGTACCTGGGTTCGGCACATGCGAATTCTCCCCTGCGTCCCGCTCGTGCTCTGCGCCTGTCTCGCCGCCGCCGCCGATAAACCGCCGGTCGCGCCGAAGTTGCCGCTCGGCAAGGACACCACGTTCGTCACCGGGCCGCTCGACAGCCAGGGGTTCATCGACTACGAGGCCGCGCTCAACGCCGAGATGGGGAAGGGCGTCACAGCGGAGAAGAACGCGGCGGCGCTGCTGGTCCAGGTGTTCGGCCCGGCCCCGGAGGGCGGCGACGGGTTGCCGCTCGACTACTTCAAGTGGCTCGACGTGCCGGTACCGCCCAAGGAGGGCGATTACCTTGTTGGCATTACCAGCTTCGTGCGCGACCACCTCGGGCTGACCGGCGAGCGGCTCGAAGCGTTCTTCGAGGAGCAGGGCCGGGTCGTGCAGCGCCCGTGGGCGGCGAGGGACTGCGCCCCGATGGCCGAGTGGCTCAAGGCTAACGAGAAACAATTAGCGCTCGCGGTCGAAGCGACAAAGCGGCCCCAGTACTTCAACCCGCTCACCTCGCGCCGGAAGCCCGGCGAGGCCAGCAACCTGATCGGCTCGTTGCTGCCCACCGTGCAGAAGTGCCGCGAGCTGGCGACCGCGCTCGCCGCCCGCGCGATGTTGAAGCTCAACGGCGGCAACCTCGATGACGCGTGGGCGGACCTGCTCGCGTGCCACCGGCTCGGGCGGCTCGTCAGCCGCGGCAGCACGCTCATCGAGTCGCTGGTCGGGATCGCCATCGGGCAGATCGCGCACAATTCCACACTCGCGGTGCTCGAACACCCGGACCTCACCTCGACGCGCGCGCGCGCGTGCCTGAAGGACATTCAGAACCTGCCGCCGCTGCCGCCGCTCGCGGACAAGGTCGGGGTGGCCGAGCGCATGATGGGTCTGGACGCGCTGCAGCTGATCCGGCGCACCAACGGCGGCGGGATCAACGGGCTGGCCGGCATCCTCGGTGGCGCTCGCGACCCGGTGCTGCCCGACGAGAAGAGGCTGCTGGAGATGACCGACTGGACCACCGTCATGCAGACCATGAACAAGTGGTACGATCGGCTCGCGGACGCCCTCCGCATGACGGACCGCGACGCCCGGCTCAAGGCTTACGAGAAGCTCGAAGACGACTTCAAGGCGGTCAAAGGGAAACTCGACGACCCCGAAAAGGCCAAGGAGCTCATGCGGGAACTCGCGAAAGAGAAAGACGGGAAGGCGATCGGCAAAGTGCTCGGCGAGGTGCTGATGGGCCTGCTCTCGCCGGCCACGCAGAAGGTGCAGCAGGCCCACGACCGTGCCGCGCAAGTGGCCGCGAACACCGAGATTGCCCTCGCGCTGGCCGCGTACAAGAAGGACACGGGCAAGTACCCGGCGAAGCTCCAGGACCTCGCGCCCAACTACCTGGCGACCGTGCCCAACGACCTGTTCAGCGGAAAGGGGCTGATCTGGAAGCCCACCGAGAAAGGCTACCTGTTCTACAGCGTCGGGGCGAACGGAAAGGACGACGGGGGCCGCTGGTACGACGACGAGCCGGCGGGCGACGACCCCGGGGTGCGCGTGCCGCTCAAGCCGCTCAAGCCGCGGAAGTGAGCCGGTGAGCCTCAGGCTTCCGTCGCGCTCACCGGCTCGGGGGGGGGCACCGGGGCGGGGGTGTTGGTCAGCGAGTACCGGTCGATGCCCTTGTCCTTGAGCTTCTTCAGCTTGGTGTGAAGGGTGTCGCGGCTGATGTTCAGCAGTCGGGCCGCGTGGCTGACGTTGCCGTTGGTCTGCTTCATCGCGCGGCAGATGGCCCACGTCTCGACCTCGTCCATGTCGAGGCTCGGCGGCAGGTCCGCGGCGGCCAGGGTGGCGCTCGACGGCGGCGCGGCCAGTTCCGTAATGCCGCCGAGCGGGAACGCGTCGGCGTCGATGGTGTCGCCCTCGGACATGACCGCGGCGCTCTCGATGGCGGCCCGCAGTTGGCGCACGTTCCCGGGCCACGAGTACGCCTGGAGCTTCCGCAGCGCGGCGGCCGTGAGCTTGAACTTCCGGTGGCACTCGGCGGAGACTTTCGCAAGGAAGAACGCCGCGAGTTCGGGGACGTCCTCGGGGTGCTCGCGCAGCGGCGGCACGCGGACCGGTATCACCTTCAGCCGGAACAAGAGGTCCTGCCGGAACCGCCCGGCCTTCACGTCCTTTTCCAGGTCGCGGTGCGTCGCGGCCACCACGCGAACGTCGGCCTTGATGTCGCCGGTCCCGCCCACGGGGCGGAACGCCTTGCCCTCGATCACGCGCAGCAATTTCGCCTGGCATTCGAGAGACAACTCGCCCACCTCGTCGAGGAACAGCGTGCCCTCGTCGGCCTGCTGGAAGAGGCCCGGGTGGTCGCGGTCGGCCCCGCTGAACGCGCCCTTCTTGTACCCGAACAGCTCCGCCTCCAGCAGCGTCGGGGCGATGGCGGCACAGTTCACCACGACGAGCGGCCCGTCCGCGCGGCGGCTGTTGCGGTGCAGTGCGAGTGCGACCAGCTCCTTGCCCGACCCGCTTTCGCCCTGTACCAGCACCGTGAACGGCTGCGGGGCGGCCCGCAGGAGCTGCTGCCGCAGGTGGATGATCGCGTTGCTGCCGCCGATGATGTCGTCGGCCGCGGGCGTGTGGGTGCGGAGCCGCGAGTTCTCGGCCTCGAGGGTGCGCCGGGTGCGCAGGATTTCCAGCCCGTGCGCGAGGAACCCGGCGACCGCTTCGATGAAGCGCACGTCGCGCTCCACGAACGCCCGGCCGCTGCGGTACACGTGCAGCGTCGCGAACGGCTGCCCCGACGCCTTCAACGGGATGCAGATGGCGTCGGCGAACGAGCACAGCGAGTCGGTCGGCTGGTGCGCCGCGCTCAGGTCCGGGAACAGCCAGACGGTCTTGCCCTCTTTCTGGGCCTGCGCGGTGAGCCGCTTGCTCAGCGGGATGTCGATGGCGGCCGCCTCGGGCAGCACGATCTTCGGGCCGGGGTCGTCCGGGTCCAAGCTCAGGTACCCGGCCAGTTTCGCGGCGGTCTGGTTCAGGATGGCGCGGAGCGCGAAGCCGATCAGGTCGAGCGGGGTCTTGGTCTCGACCGCCGCCGTCATGAACTTGCACAGCGCGGTCAGCTCGTCCACGCGGAGCTGCTTGGCGGTTTCTTCGGCGGGCGGTTCGGCCAACGGCCGCTCGCCCGGCGTCTCGTGGACCTTGGTGACGTTGTGGGGGGCCTCCGGGAGCACCCGGTTGGGAACCGTCGCGGGGGCATCACTCACCGGGCGCGGCGGGGACTTGGGCTCGACCACGAACTTGAGCACCACCTCGCCGATCCTGACCCGCTGGCCGTCGGCCAGTTCGACCGCCCCGTTCACCCGCTGGCCGTCCACGCGGGTACCGTTGAGCCCGAAGTCGCGGACGTGCCAGCGCCCGTCCTCGAAGTAGATTTTGGCGTGCGTGCGGCTGGCCATCTCGTCCCGCAGCACGATGGCGTTGTCGCGGCTGCGGCCGAGCGTCACCGGCTGGCCGGACGGGGACAGCTCGAACGTGGGCGGCACGCATTCGCCGCCTTCGAGGGTCAGACGGGCACGCATCGCGTGACGCTCCGACGGGGCCGCCGGCGGGCAACCTCGCGACGGCGAGGTCGGCTGCGGCGGCCCCGGGTAAAACCGTAGGCCACAGAAAAGTTTAGCACGCATTTCGGGTTGGGGAAGGCCGTACCGTCCTGTTCGCGCCCGCGCCCGGCCCAGCCGGTGGACGAACTGGCGCTGAACGGTTTCGCCCGCGCGCTGTATGAATAGAGGGACACCCGCCTGCGAAGGGCTTTTCATGCAAACGCGCATCGAGGGAGTCGCCTACGTGCTCGGCGACAACATCGACACCGACCAGATCATCCCGGCCCAGTACCTGACCTACAACCCGTCGATCCCGGCGGAGTACAAGATGTTCGGCAAGTACGCGCTGGCGGGCGTGCCGGACGCCGGCGGCGGGCTGCCCAAGGGGCACGTGCCGTTCCACCCGCCGGGGGGCGACGAGTTCGTGTCCCCGTACAAGATCATCGTCGGCGGCAAGAACTTCGGGTGCGGGTCCAGCCGCGAGCACGCCCCGATCGCGCTTGCCGCGGCCGGCGTGGTCGCGGTGGTCGCCGAGTTCTACGCCCGCATCTTTTACCGCAACAGCGTCAACGGCGGGTACCTGATCCCGCTGGAGTCGCAGGAGCGGCTCATCGAGCGCGTCTGCACCGGCGACAAGCTCGCGATCGACATCGCCGCGGGCGCGCTCAAGAACGAGACGAGCGGCGAGACGTTCCCGTTGCTCCCGCTGGGCGAGGTGGCCCCCATCATCGACGCCGGCGGGCTGTTCAGTTACGCCAAGAAGGTCGGCATGCTCGGCGGGTAGGCAGAGCAAGTGGGCCGTGGGCAGAGGAGGGGGCACGCGACAGCCCCTTCTGTCCGCGGTCCACCTGCCACCGGCCACTCGCCGGCGGCCAATTGTCCATCGCCCCTTGCGTGCGTAGTTGGTTTCGGTGACACTAGTCCGCACCGCTCCGGGTCGCCCCGCACGGTCATCCCAGTTTCGAGGAGTCCGAATGGTTACCCCCCGCACCGCCCGCGCGCTCGGGCTGGCACTGTCCGTTTTCGCCCTGTCCGCCGGGCTGACGTCGCTGTCGGTCGGCGCGCAGCCGGACAAGAAGGACGCGAAGAAGGTCAAGTCGAAGATCAAGATCACCGTGCCGCGCGAGGACGCGGAACTGAAGATCGAGGACCAGGCCACCAAGCCGACCGGCGTCACCCGCGAGTTCGAGACCCCCGACCTGGAGTCCGGCAAGCTGTACGAGTACGACTTCTCGGTGACCTGGGCGCCGAACAACTACACCATCCTCACCCGCATCAAGAAGGTCGAGTTCAAGGGCGGCGACGAAATCGTCGTGGACCTGACGAAGGCCGACCCGAAGAACCCGGACAAGGCCAAGATCCGCTGGGTGCCGACCCCGGACGACATCGTCGAGGAGATGATGAAGCTCGGGAAGGTCGGCAAGAACGACGTCGTGTACGAGCCGGGCCCGGGCGACGGCCGCATGCTCATCGCCTCTGTGAAGAAGGGCGCGAAGAAGGGCGTCGGCATCGAACTGGACCCGAAGAAGGCCGAGGAGGCCAAGGACAACATCAAGAAGGCCAAGCTGGACAAGGAGATCACCATCATCGAGGGCGACGCCCTCAAGGACCGCGACTACAGCGAGGCCACCGTCGTGCTGCTGTACATGGGCAACGAGTTCAACGAGCTGCTCCGGCCGATCCTGGAGAAGCAGCTGAAACCGGGCAGCCGCATCATCTCGCACCGGTTCGTGATGGGCGACTGGAAGCCGGACGAGACCAAAACCATCACCGGCGCCGACGGCGACGAGTACCTGATCCACCTGTGGACCGTGAAGGAAAAGAAGGGCAAGTGACGACAGCGGCGGGTCCCGGCCACAAGGCCGGGGGCCGCCCTTCACACGAGCGCGCCGCCCCGGCCTTGCGACCGGGGTTCGCCCTTTAGGGCCGCGCCCCGGCGCGGTATCATCCTCCTGTCGACCCGTTCCCTCCCGATTCGGAGCTGACTCGATGATTCGCAATGTTCTGGCCGCGGCCGTGGTAGTGGCGCTCGGCAGCGCGGCGTTCGCCGCCGACCTGAAGTCCGGGCCGCCGGCCGGCGCGAAGGTGCCCGGCGCGTTCCACCCGTACAACGTGACCGGCGAGGACGCGGGCAAGACCGCGTGCCTGTACTGCAAGGCCGGCGACAGCCCGGTGGTGGCCATCTTCGCCCGCACCGGCGACGACGCCATGACCCACAAGCTCATCAAGGCCGTGGACGGCGAGACCCTCAAGAACGTGAAGGCCGAGATGTTCAGCTTCGCGGTGTTCCAGGGCGACAAGGCCAAGCTCGAACCGCAACTCAAGGACGCCGCGAAGAAGACCGAACTGAAGTCGACCGTCCTCGCCATCGAAGACAAGGAGGACCCGATCCCCGAGAAGTACAACCTGAGCAAGGACGCGGACGTGACCGTGATTCTGTACGTGGACCGTGTCGTGAAGGCGAACTACAGCTTTTCGAAGGGTAAGATCACCGACAAGGACATCGAAGCCGTCGTGAAAGACGTGTCCAAGATCGTCGCCAAGTAAAGACAACAGAGCCGAAAATAGGGCCAGAAGCCCGTACCTCGAATGCGAAGGCCGTGCGACCGCAGTCGCGCGGCCTTCGCGTTTTTGTTGTCCCGTTCACTCGGCCCGGCGCTCGTTGCGCCGCTCGAAACCGCGACTGGGGTGAAGGCGTTTTGCGTGGACAAGCCCAGCCCGGTGATGACGCGCGCCGCACAAGGAACTGGGCACGAAGACCGACCAGACGACGCTGACCGGCGCACGATGGAAACGGACATCCGCGGGGGCGTTCAGTTGGACTTCTGCTCGGCGGCGGTGCCGAGCGGCGGTACGAAGTCGCAAGACCTTCCGCGTTGCGCCTGCCGACCGGACACGGTGGCGGCGTCGGTCGCGGAGTTCGCGAACCCGCTCGACGCGCACGACTGGCACCCGCCGTGGAGGACGGCCCGAACCCGGGTGCCCGCCCAAGCGCGCCCCATCAGTTCTCGGCCAGCCCCACAGCGGACAATCATCTGTCCCCCTTGTCTCGTTTCGTCTCACCTTGCGCACAGAGGTGCGCGGGCATGGCACAGGGCTGCTGCTCAACTCCCAGTCGCGATTGACATTTTGGCATTCGTCTAATTATTTTCGATCTCGAGGTACCTTTTGGCGTCGTGTTTTCCCAATCGGGCCGGGATTTTGTTCCGTCTTGATCGTGCTGGCACTGGAATCGCCAATGCTTCGGCCGTCCGCAACCGACATCGGCGGCGGCATAAATTTCAGGTAACGTGTCTGTAACGTGGGCAAGAAACTTGAAAGAAAAAAGTGTCTGGCCTGCAAGATGCGACGGATTGTGATGTAGAATCTGATAATGAGGAGAGCCGGCGGGGGTGTTTGGAGACGCCCGACAGTCGGCACCATCCAGGAGGGACATCTCATGCTCGTGCTCACTCGGCGCCCAGGCGAATCCATAATCATCGCCGGCGACATCAAGATCACCGTGGTCAGCGTCGGCCCCGGCCGCGTGAAGCTGGGAATCGAAGCCCCGCCGCACGTGCGTGTGGACCGTCAGGAAATTTACGAGAAGATCGAGCAACAGGCTGACGTGCTCGCCGCGGTCGGCGAGGGGGCCGGTAACGACGCGCCCCCGACGGTCGTCAGCAGTGGCGCGGACACCGCGACTCTCGTCACCAAGCCCGGGTCCGCGCAGCCCCAACCGGTCTCGGCGCAGACGCTCAACAAGCTCGCCAAGTACCCGCTGCCGCGCAAGCCGCGCTGAGGCACGGCCGCAGTTCTCGCCACCGGGGGTTCAAATGCCCGCGCCCTTGCGCGGGCTTTCGTCGTTTCGTACCAGCCTTTCGCGCCGATCTTTGGTCGAAAGCGGTAGCCGTCCGGGTCATCATTCCGGAGAACCACTACGGGGACTACACCCTTGCCCACGAGGTCCGGTATGACCGCCGCCGTCGTGCTCGCGCTGCTGTGTTCCGGTGCCGATAGCCCCAAACCCGCGCCGGCCGCGCGAGAGGCGCTGCAGCCGTTCAACGTACTCGTCGGATCGTGGAAGGGGAGCGGCGCTCCCGAGGGCACGAAAGAGGAGCGGGCCGCCGGCGCGTGGGAAGAGACGGTCGCCTGGACGTGGAAGTTCAAAGACCGGGATGCGTGGCTTGAAGTCAACTTCACCAAGGGCAGGCACTTTACAAAGGGCGAGTTGCGGTACACCCCCGACAAGGGCGCGAGCGAACCGAAGTTCACCCTCACCCTGGCCGCCCCGGACAAAACTGTCGCGACCTTCACCGGCTCACTTACGGACAAGGACAAGGTTCTCGCGCTCACGCGCACCGGCGGCCCCGCGACCGAGGAGCAGCGCCTGGTGTTCAGCCTGCTGCACTCCAACCGACACCTTTACCGTTTGGAAACGCGACCGGCAGGAACGACCGTGGCGTACAGTAAAAAGTACCAGGTGGGCGCCACCAAAGAGGGCGAGCCGTTCGCCAACGTCGCGAAGGGGCCGGAGTGCATCGTCAGCGGCGGCGTGGGCAGCATGAAGGTGACGTACAAGGGGAAGGACTACTGGGTGTGCTGCTCCGGGTGCCGCGACGAGTTCAAAGAGAACCCCGAAAAGTACATCAAGGAGGCCGAGGCCAAAGCGAAAGAGAAGAAATGACCGGTATCGCGCCGCCGCCGGTTGGGAGCGGCCGGCGCCCAGCCCCTGGCGTCGGCTTCGTCCGCGGCGACCGCGGCTACAACAACTCTGACAGCACTTTCACCCCCTTGCTCGGGTCCACGATGGGGACCGGGCGGTCCACGCCGGGCGGGTGGTTCTTTTTCTCGTGATCGATCCCGAGAACGGTGCACACGGTGCCGAGGAAGTCGGTCACGCTGACGGGACGCTCGACCACCGCGGCGCCGTCGCGGTCCGTCTTGCCGATGACCTGCCCGCCCTTGATCCCGCCGCCGACGAGAACCGTGCTCCACGCCTTCGACCAGTGGTTGCGCCCGCCGCCGGGGCACTGCGGCGTGCGCCCGAACTCGCCCATCCATACGACCAGCGTCGTGTCGAGCAGGCCGCGTGTTCGGAGGTCCTCTACGAGCGCCGCCATCGCGGTGTCGCACTCCGCCGAGAGCGCCTTGACCCGTGGGAAGTTGTCGCGGTGGGTGTCCCAGCCGGCCCCGTCGCCCATGACCACCTCCACGAACGGCACCCCCGCCTCGACCAGTCGCCGGGCCATCAGGCACCCTTGCCCGAACGCGCCGGGGCCGCTCTCGCCGACCTTCGTCGCGCCGGGCTTGCCGCCGCCCGCGTTGTTCGGCTTGCCGTAGGTCTCGCGGACCGCGGCCGGCTCGTGCGACAGGTCGAACGCCTTTTTCTGTTCGGAGTTCATCAGCTGCACCGCACGGTCGATGGCGGTGCGGTGCGCCTCGCCGGCCGCGCTCTTGTACCGAGCGTGAAACCCCTTCTCGAACTGCTGAAGCAGCTCCCCTTGCCGCGCGAACCCCTCCGCCGAACCGGCCGGCTCGATGAAGTCGAGGCCGCGCACCGGGTCGGTGACCGCGAGCGGCTGGCAGTTCGGCCCCAGGAACCCGGCGCTCAGCGCGTCCTGCGGCGCGCGGCCGATGATCACGAAGTTCGGTAGCGGCACGTCCCGCTTGCCCAACTCCTTCGCGACGATGGCGCCCAAGCTCGGGAACGCGACCGCGCCGGCCCGGTTCTGGTAGCCGGTGTGCAGGTGGTAGGTCGCGAGGCTGTGGTCCGACTCCAGCGTGCTCATGCCGCGCAGGACCGCGGCGTGCTTCGTCAGCCTGGCGAACTTCGGGAAGTGCTCGCTGACGCGGAGCCCCGGGACCGCGGTGTCGATGGGCTTGAACTCGCCGCGAACGTCGGCCCTCGCGTCCGGCTTCGGGTCGAACGTGTCGATGTGCGACGGCCCGCCGGCCATCCACAGCAGGATGCACGACCTGGGGCGCCTGCCGTCGGGGGCCGCAGCGGCGAGGCGCCCGAGCCACCCGCACAGCGCCGCACCGGCTGCCGAGCCGAGGAGCGCGCGGCGGTCAAGGTCCCGATTCATCCGAGTGCGTCCGGTGTGTTAGTGGTTGAGCGAGAACTCGCTGGTCATCATCAGTGCCCAGGCCAGTTCCCGGTGCGCGGTCGCGGCAGAGTCGGCCTTCGCGACGTGCGCGCGGACCGACTTCAACTCGTCGGCGGTGGGCTCCCGCGACAGGAACGTCACGAACAGGTCGGCCGCTACGTCGTCGGCCGTGCGGCCCGGCTTCGCCACCCGGGCGACGAGCGCGGCGGTGCTGCGCCCGGCGAACTGCCCGGAGTTCATCTGCCGCAGCAGGTGCGGGATGCCGCGCCGGTACGCGGTCGGGTCCGGGGCGCCGTCGTCGCCGAAGAACTGTGCGAACTCGGCCCGGGCGCTCTGCCGCGGGTCCACCCCGGGTGCCTTCGCGGGCGCCCCGAACACGGTGACGAGCGAGTCGTACAACTGACCGGCCGAGAGCACCTTAACCGACATCCGGCCGAACAGCTCGGCCTGCTTCGCGGGCGCGTCCCCGGGCCGGCTCGTGCGCTGGTACGCGCGGCTCAGGACGACGGCGCGCGTCAGGAGCTTCAGGTCGAACCCGGATTCAGCGAACGTGCCGGCGAGCGCGGCGAGCAGTTCGGGGTGCGAAGACTCGTTGGCCGCGTGCATGTCGTCCACCGGGTTCACCAGCCCGCGACCGAACAGCCGCCACCACGTCCGGTTCGCCATCGCCTTCGCGAAGTACGGGTTCTTCGGCTGCGTCAACCAACCGGCGAACGCGGCACGGTTCGTCGTGCCCTTACCGGCCTTGAACTCTTCGCCCCCGAGGAACGTCGGCGGGCGCGGGATGAACCCGTCCGGCGCGCCGTCCTTCAGCGCGGCCAGCGTGAGCGCGGGGTCGTCCTTCAGGCCGATGTTGTAAACCTGCTTCGGCTTGCCCGGCGTTTGTACTTGTGTGAAGAACGCGGCGACCCCCCAGTAGTCCTGCTGCTTCCACTTCGCGAACGGGTGATCGTGGCACTGGGCGCAGTTCAGCCTGACCCCCAGGAAGTAGCGCGAGGCGAGGTCGGTCAGGTCCGGCACGGTGCGCGGGAGCCGGCCTTCGATCAGGTAAATGACGGCCGGGTTGTCCTCCAGCTTGCCGGTCGCCGTGAGCAACTCGGTCGCAATCGTGTCCCAACTCTTGGTGTTGAAGCGCTCGGCGAGCCACCCGCGGAACTTGTCGGCCCGGGCGCGCTGGTCGTCCGCGAGGGGCGAAACGAGGTAGCCCTGCCAGATGTCGGCCAGGTGCTCGCCGTACCGCGAGCTCGCGAGCAGCGCGTCGATCAGTTTCTCGCGCCGCTGCGGATCGGTGTCCGCGAGGAACTTCGCGGCCTGCTCGGCGGTCGGGATGGTACCGTGCAGGTCGAGGTGCACGCGGCGGAGGAACTCGGCGTCGTCTGCCGGGACTGCGGGGCTGAGCCGTTCCGCCGCCAACTTCGCGTCGATGTGCCGGTCGATGAGGGCGGCGAGTTCGGTCGCGTCCGGCGCGCCGGCCCGGGACTCGCGACCGGCCGCGGCCACGACCGCGAGGGCCCCGACGAAACGCACCAGCCGGTACATGGACGTTTCTCCCGCCGCGAATCGACCCGGGCGTGACCCGCCAGTACTTATGCCCTGGCGCCCGCAACCGGGTCCGGAAATTGTATCTCGGTCGCGTCGGGCCGCTGAGAGCCTCGGCCGCCGCCCGCCGGGTGCTGCGTTTCTCGGCCCCGTCTGCGTTCCGCGCCTTAGATTGTTATTCTCTTTGTGTTCCCGCGCCGCGCCCGTTGTGGTGTAATCCTTCTCCCCGATAGGAGCAACGCCCCATGCGACTCTCCCTCGCTTCACTGGGACTTCTCGCCATGAGCCTCGTCGCCACCCCCGCGGACCTGCCCGCACCGAACGCGCTGCCGCAGGTGAAGGAGTTCCCCGACGTGCTGACGATGCGCGACGGGACCAGGACCGCCGCCAAGAAGGACTGGGAGGAGAAGCGGCGGCCCGAGTTGAAGGAACTGTTCCAGCACTACATGTACGGCAAGTTCCCGGCGAAGCCCGAGAAGGTGACCGCGAAGGTGCTGTTCGAGGACAAGGCGGCGCTCGGCGGGCGGGGCACTCTGCGCGAGGTCGAGATCACCTTCGGGCCGCCCGAGTGGCCCAAGCTGTACCTGCTCGTCGCGGTGCCCAACGGCAAGTCCCCGGTCGCGTGCTTCGTCGGGCCGAACTTCAACGGGAATCACGTCCTGACCGAACACGAGCGGGTGCGCATCCCGACGGCGTGGGTGCCGGGGAGCGGCCCCGGGGTCGAAAAGGGTACGAACAAGGCCACCGCGGCGGGCCGCGGCAAGCAGGCCGACACGTGGCCGCTGCAAGAGGTAATCCGACAGGGCTACGGGGTCGCCACGTTCTACTGCGGTGACGTCCAGCCGGACCGCCCCGACGCCGATGAGGGCATGCGCAAGACGCTGCCGAAGTTCGCCGGGAAGACGCCACCGGACGAGACCGCGACCATCGCGTGGTGGGCGTGGGGCTGTCACCGCGCGGTCGATTACCTCGTTACGGACTCGGACATCGACGCGAAGCGCCTGGCGGTGGTGGGGCACTCGCGACTGGGCAAAACGGCGCTGCTCGCGGGCGCGTTCGACGACCGCATCGCGGTGGTGATCCCGCACCAGTCCGGGTGCGGCGGGGCCGGCCCGAGCCGCAGCGCGAACCCGAAGGCCGAGACCGTGAAGCGCATCACCACCAGTTTCCCGCACTGGTTCTGTCGGAACTTCGCGCAGTTCGGCGACGACACCACGAGAATCCCGTTCGACCAGCACGGCCTCGTCGCGATCTGCGCGCCGCGCCCGGTACTGTTCACCAACGCCGAGGACGACCAGTGGGCGAACCCGCCCGGCCAGTTCGACGTGCTCCGCGCCGCGGCGCCCGCGTACAAGCTGTACGGCGACGACAAGCCGGTCGCGGACAAGGTGCCCGAACAGGGCAAGCTGAGCGACGAGCGGCTCGGGTACTTCATCCGCCCCGGCAAGCACGCGATGACGCCCGACGACTGGAAGGTGTACGTCCAGTTCGCCGACAGGTGGCTGAAGTGATGAGCGCGGCGCGCCGGTGACCGGCTGCCGGCGCGCGGGCCCTTCGGGTCCCGTCCCCTGACGCATCTTCCCCTGCGAGCGTGCCCGAATGCTGTCCGACCGCGCCGCGCTGGTGGCGGCCGTTTGCGCGAACCCGGCCGAGGACACACCGCGGCTCGTCTTCGCCGACTGGCTTCAGGAGAGCGGCGAGCCCGAGCGCGCGGAGTTCGTCCGGGCGCAGTGCGCGCTGGCCCGGGCCGAGGACGAGTACGACGGCAGCTACGCGATGTACGAGTTCCTGCGGCGCGTGTACCCGACCGGGCTGGCGGCCACCAAGTGGCAGCGCATCGATCCCGGGGTGAAGCGGCTCGTCGACCTGCAAGCGCGCTGCGACAAGTTGCTCCGCAAGCACGGGGCGAGGTGGCGCCCGCAGGGGCCGGGGCGGCGGGCGAAGTGGGGGACGTTCCGCCGCGGGTTCCCGTACCGCGTGGAGCTCCGGTCCGCGCGCGGACTCGGCGCGCTTGCGGCCGGGCTCCGCGGGACCGTGCCGCCGGTCGAACTCGCG
>JBJSXS010000556.1:0-4527 GCA_046086545.1 Gemmata sp. | reverse complement strand
CGCCGCCGCCCAGGACGGCCGCACCTCGTAACCATGAAGGGCGGGGGATGAAGCACGAAGCGAACGGGCGACCCGCCCCCGCGTCTGACCCCTCCTCGAGCCGTCAGCCCGCCTCCTTGTCCGTCGTCGTCCCCTCCCACGCCCGTCCCGACCTGCTGCGACTGTGCCTCGCGAGCGTCGCGCGGTTCGCGCCCCCGCGCACCGAGGTCGTGGTGGTGGACGACGGCTCGCGTGGCGGGTGCGTGTCGCGCGCCGCGGCCGAGTTCGCGGGGGTGCAGGTGGTGCGGCGCGCGCGGGCCGGCGGGTTCTGCGCCGCGGCCAACGCCGGCATCGCCGCCGCGTCCGCCCCGGTCGTTGAACTGCTCAACGACGACGCCGAGGCGACGAGCGGCTGGGCCGAAGCCGCGCTCCGGTGGTTCGCCGACCCGCGCGTGGTCGCGGTCGCGCCGCTCGTTCTCCAGAACGACCCCGCGCGGGCCGCGCGGGGGTTGCCCCCGCTCATCGACACCGCCGGCGACGAGTACGACCCCGGCGGGTTCGCGCGCAAGCGCGGGCACGGCCTTGTTTGGAGAAGGGGAGGAGGGGAGAGGGGCACAGCGGGTGACACAGACGGCGCCTCTTCTGGGCCCCGTGACCGTTTCACTCCCTCACCGTCCCTCCGCGCCGCGGGTGCGGTGTGGGGCGTGAGCGCGGCGGCCGGGTTCTACCGGCGGGCCGCCGTGCTCTGCGCCGGCGGGTTCCCCGAACACTTCGGCGCGTACTTCGAGGACGTGGACCTGTCGTTCCGGCTCCGCCGGGCCGGGGGCGAGATCGTGTACGACCCGGCGTCGGTGGTGTGGCACCGGGTGTCCGGCACCTACGGGCGCACCCCGTCGCGCCGCACCCTGGAGCGGCAGTCGTGCAACGAGGAGCGGGTGTTCTGGCGGAACGTGCGCGGGAGTAGCCGGGTGCGGCTCCTCCCGCGGCACGCGGCGGTGCTGGCCGGCAAGGCGCTGCGCCGCTGGCAGGAGGGGGTGCTGCTCCCGTGGTTCCTGGGCCGGTGCCGGGCGGCGGTGGGTTAGCGAGGGGTCGCAAGCGGACGAGCACCCGGCGCCTGCCTATCCGACCGACTGCGGAGCATCGGTGAGCGCCGCGCGGACCGCGGCGACAAGTTGCTGCGGGCGGTACGGCTTGCTCAGCAGCCCACGCGAAACGTGCAGTTCGGCCACGTCCTCGGCCGCGTACCCGGTCGAGAACAGGATGAGCACGTTCGGGTCGATGCGGGTCATGTGCCGGGCCGCGTCGCCGCCGGACATGCGCGGCATGGTCACGTCCAGGATCACCAGCGCGATGTCGGCCCACCGCTGGGCGAACAGTTCGACCGCGTCCTGCCCGTCGTCGGCGGTGAGCACCCGGTAGCCGGCCTGGGTCAGCACCGCCGACCCCAGATCGCGGATCATCTGCTCGTCGTCCACGAGGAGGACGGTGGCCGGGGCCGGGTCGGCCGCGAGCGCGCGGAGGGTGGTCCGCGCGTGGGCCGGGGGCGGGGTGTCGCTCGGCGCGGCGGCCGGCAGGTTCAACTCCATCCGGGTGCCGGCGCCGGGCCGCGAGTGAACCTCGATCCAGCCGCGGTGCTGCTTCACGATGCCCTGGACCATCGGCAGCCCCAGCCCGGTGCCCTTGCCGATGCCCTTGGTGGTGAAGAACGGCTCGAACAGCCGGGTCTGCACCTCCGGGGTCATCCCGGTGCCGGTGTCGGTGCCCGCCAGCCGCACGTACGCACCGGGGTGGACGTCGTCCCAGCCCGGGGGCCGCGGGGCGCCGGGGGCCAACTCGACCGGGCCGGCGGAGAACAACACGCGCCCGCCGTCGGGCATCGCGTCGCGGGCGTTCAGCCCGAGGTTCAGCAGCACCTGCACCAGCAGCGTCGGGTCCGCGTGGACCGGCGTGCAGTCGGGCCCGACCTCGACGGACAGGGTCACGCGCGGGCCCACGGTGGGGCGCAGCAGGGCCGCCACCTCGTCCATCGCGCCGCGCGGGTCCACCGGGGCGAACATGAGCTGGTTGCGGCGCGCGTACCCCAGCAGCTTGCGCGTCAGGTCCGCGGCCCGGCTCCCGGCCTGCTCGGCGGCGAGCACCAGCGCGTGGTTCGGGTCGTCAGCGGGCAACTCCATCAGCGACAGGTTGCCCAGCACCGCAGTAAGCAGGTTGTTGAAGTCGTGCGCGATGCCGCCCGCCATCCGCCCGATGGCCTCCATCTTCTGGGCCTGGCGCAGTTGCTCTTCGAGCTGGCGCCGCTCGGTCACGTTGACCGACACGCCCAGCCCGTGCTCGTACCGGCCGGCGGCGTCGCGCACGGCCGCGAACGACAGCTCCACCCAGACCGTCTGCCCGTCCGCCCGCAGGTACCGCTTGGGGTGGCTGAACCGGTCCCGCGCGCCGCTCCGCACCTGGTCCACCAGCGCCTGCTCCGCGGGCAGGTCGTCGGGGTGGGTGATGAGCGCCGGGGACAGCCGCAGCACCTCGTCGACCGTGCGCCCGAGCATGGCCGCGAACGCCGGGTTGCACGACACGAACAGCCCGTCCGCGTCGGTCAGCGACACGCCCGCGGACGTGCTCTCGAAGATGCCGCGGAACAGGGCCTCGCTGCGGCGCAGTTCCTCTTCGGCCTTGCGCCGCTCGGTCACGTCGTTGATCAGGGCGAGCTTGACCCCGCGCCCCTCCAGGCTGAGCGCGAACGACGACACCTCGACGTCGATCAGGGCGCCGCTTCGGGTGCGGTGCTGGCGCACGGTCGGCGGCCCGTCGGGCAGCGCGCTGTCGGCGGCCGTACCGGATGCGTACCGGCCCTCGTCGGTCGGCCGGATGTCGGACACGGTGAGGTTCAGGAACTCGTCGCGCGTGTACCCGTACTTGCGCGCCGCGGCCTCGTTCACCGCGAGGATGCGAAGCGTCTGCGTGTCGTACACGAAGACCGGGTGCGGCACCGCGCGGAACAGCAGCCGGTACCGCTCCTCGCTCGTGCGCAGCGCCTCCTCGGCGGCCTTCAGCGCCGAGATGTCCACCGCCACGGTCACCACCCCGCGGGCCCCGCCGGGCTCGTTGTCGCTCCCCTCGGGCATCCACAGCGGGGCCTTGCTGGTGAGCCACGGGCGCGCGTCCAGCCGGGGGTTCGGGTACCGCACCTCGTACTGCACCGGGCGGCCCGTGGCCATCACCTCGCGGTCCCGCTCGGCGGTCCGCGCGCCGTGCTCCGGGTCGGTCAGCTCGCCCGCCGTGCGCCCGACCACGGCGTCCGGGGTGGTGCCCAGCAGGTCGGCCTGGAACTGGTTCATCACCAGGTAGTGCCATCCCGGTCCTTGGCGCTGATCGGCCCCGGGAACGCGTCGATGATGGCCCGCAGCAACTGCCCGGTCTGGCGCGCGTGGCGCTCGGCCGACTTGCGCCGGTCGATGTCCCGCTGGATCAGCACCCAGTGCGACAGCTTCCCGTCCGGGTCCGGGACCGGGACCGCGCTCAGGTCCACCCAGAACGGGGTGCCGTCCTTCCGGTAGTTGCACAGCTCCACCCGCAAGAGCGTGCCGGCGTCCATCGCGGCCCTGAGGCGCGAGAGCGTTTCCGCGTCGGAACTGGCCCCGCGCAGGATGAACAGCGAGCGCCCGATCACGTCGGTGCGCGAGTACCCGGTGAGCCGGCAGAACGCGTCGTTCACGTACAGCACCGACCGCCCCGGGCCGCCGCTCGGCGCGGCCTCGAGGATCGCGACCGCGTCGTGCGCGTGGACCACGGCCGATTCGAGCAGCCGGAGCCGGGTCTCGGACTCCGGCAGCGAGTCGTGGGGGCCGGGCCGCGACACGGGCCTGGGGGGGCGCGCGAGCCGGACCCCGAGTGCCGCGCCGGCCACCACCAGCGCGGCGGCGAGCGGCCCGGCGACCGCGCCCGGCAGCGCGGCGCAGCCGGCGGCGGCGCACGCGAGGGCCGCTACGGCGGTCACGCCCCACGGGAACGGCGATCGGGGATGAAAAAGTGTCACGCGGTGCTGTGGGAGAGGAGGGCGTCGGAGCAATTCCTACCCTACCATAAGTCCGGTTTGGGCCGGTTCCAAGCGGCACCCCGCAAAAACCGTCGGGCCGCTGTTATTGCCGGGCCGCGAATCTTCGATGCGGGGAAAGCGCCTTCTCGGCCCGGCGCGAATATTCGCGCCGGGCCTGAGTGGCTGCGGTTACCTCTGGGGCTCCCGACGCGGTTCATTTCGCGCCCGCACCGCAACCCGGAAGTGAGTTGATGGGCCACCGCACTCTCGCCGCCGCTGTCGCCGACCTCGAGCGCACCGGCCAGCTGGTCCGCATCGTGCAGGAGGTGGACCCGCACCTCGAGGCGGCCGAGGTCCAGCGCCGCGTGTACGCCGCCGGCGGGCCGGCGCTGTTTTTCGCGCGCGTGAAGGGGACGCCGTTCCCGATGGTATCGAACCTCTTCGGCACCCTGGACCGGGCAAAGTTCCTGTTCCGCGACGCGCTGGACGACGTGCGCAAACTGGTGGAACTGAAG
>JBJSXS010000555.1:0-3351 GCA_046086545.1 Gemmata sp. | reverse complement strand
GCAGCACTTCGCCCGGTTCTACCCGCGGCGGCTGAACGCCGAGGTGCTGCTCGACGCGGTGGACGCGGTGACGCTGGCGAAGTCGCAGTTCCGCGGCGTCCCCGGCGGGACGCGGGCGGTACAATTGCCGGACAACCAGAGCGACTCGTACTTCCTGAGCGTGTTCGGCCGCCCGGACGGGGCCAGCGCGTGCGAGTGCGAGCGCGGGTCCGACGCGAACCTCGCGCAGGCGCTCCTGCTGATGAACTCGGAGGAGTTGCTGGCGAAGATCGGCACCCCGGTGCCAGAGCCGAAGCGCGACCCGAAGGCCAAGCCGCCCGCGAACGCCGGATCGAAGGCGACCCCCGGCGAGCGGCTCAACAAGCTCGTCGCGGACAAGCGCCCGCACGCCGAGCGGCTCCGCGACCTGTACCTCGTCGCCCTGTCGCGCGAGCCGTCGGCCGAGGAAATGACGACGCTCCTCGGTCACATCGAGAAGAAGGGCGACGACCGCGCCGCCTACGCCGACATCCTGTGGGCACTGGTGAACACCAAAGAGTTCCTGTTCAACCACTAACCGCCGGAACCCGCCAACACCCAGCCCGCACGGGAGACGCACATGTTCTCGGTCTTCGGAAATGACCACACCCGCACCTGTGCCGGCGTGTCGCGGCGCGAGTTGCTCCGCGTGGGCGGGCTCGCGCTCGGCGGGCTGACGCTCCCCAGGTTGCTCCGCGCTCGCGCCGCGGAGGCCGCCAGCGCGTACCGCGACAAGGCGGTGGTGATGCTGTTCCTGGTCGGCGGGCCGCCGCAGATCGAGACGTTCGACCCCAAGGAGAACGTCCCCGAGAGCATCCGCAGTTGCACCGGCGAGGTGCAGACCGCACTGCCCGGGGTGAAGTTCGGCGGCACGTTCCCCAAGATGGGCGAACGGGCCGACCGGCTCGCGGTGGTGCGGTCGTTCGGCAGCACGGACGGCGGGCACAACCAACTGCCCGTCATCACCGGCCGCAGCCCGATGAAGTCGCCGATGGCCGCCATTGTGGCCCGCGCGCTCGGCGCGATGAGCCCGAAGACCGGGGTGCCCACGAACACCGTGATCGTGCCCGAGGCGATCCGCCCGGACCTGAAGCTCAACAACCCGACCGGCCCGTTCCAGCTCGACTACGTGCAGAAGAACTACGTCCCGGCCGGGGGCGTCGGCCGCGCCTACGACGCGTTCCTCCCGATGGGCGCCGACTCGCTGCTCAAGAACCTGCAGCTCCAGATGCAGCAGGCGGACTTCGACGACCGCAAGAGCCTGCTCGGCAAGCTCGACGGGTTCAAGCGGACGCTCGACAAGACCGGCGAGGCCGCCGGGCTCGACGCGTTCCAGCGCCAGGCCGCCGACGTGCTGGTGAAGGGCATCGCCGAGGCGTTCGACATCACGAAGGAAGACCCGAAGACGGTGGCGAAGTACGATACGGGCCACCTGTTCCGGATGGAGGACTACCACAAGGACGGGAAGCACTACAACAAGCTGGCGAACCAGTCGCGGGTGACCAACCTGCTCGGCAAGCAGATGCTGCTCGCGCGGCGCCTCGTGGAACGGGGCGCGGGTTTCGTCACGGTGCTGGACTCGTGCTGGGACTTCCACGCCGACGGCAACAACCCCGGGTGCCCGCAGGGGATGGCGTTCCTCGGGCCGCAACTCGACCACGCGGTCGCCGCGTTCCTCGACGACCTCAAGGAGCGCGGGCTGGAAGACAAGGTGCTGCTCGTCGTCACCGGCGAGATGGGCCGCAGCCCGAGCAAGGGGAAGAACGGCGGCACCGGGCACCACGCGGACATCACCCCGCTGGTGCTGGCCGGCGGCGGGCTGAAGATGGGGCAGGTGGTCGGTCAGAGCGACAAGAACGGGGCCAAGCCCGTGACGAAGGCGTACAAGCCCGAGCACCTGCTGGCGACGGTGCTGCACACCCTGTTCGACGCGCCCGCGGTGCGCACCACCCCGGCCCTCTTGCCCGCCGAGGTCGCTAACCTGGTGAGCACCGGGCAGCCGATTACCGAACTGTTCTGACCGAGCCCGCCGGACCGAACCGAACACGAGGGACCGCCGATGCTCACGATCTTCGACCGCGGCTGCGCGCACACCTGCCGGGGCCGCACCCGGCGC
Source organism: Gemmata sp. (assembly GCA_046086545.1). Lineage (GTDB taxonomy): Bacteria > Planctomycetota > Planctomycetia > Gemmatales > Gemmataceae > Gemmata. The sequence continues at coordinate 1,217 of JBJSXS010000555.1, read as the reverse complement.
GAGTTCCTCCGCGTGGGCGGGCTCGCGCTCGGCGGGCTGACGCTCGCGGACCTGCTCGCGGCGCGGGCCGCGGCCGGCGACCCGACCGAGCCGAAGGCGGTCGTCCTCCTGTTCCTGCAGGGCGGGCCGACGCAGCTCGAAACGTGGGACCCGAAGCCGGACGCGCCGCAGGAGACGCGCACCCTCGGCGACACCATCTCCACGGCGCTGCCGGGCGTCAGGTTCGGCTCGCACTTCCCGAAGATGGCCGCGATGGCGGGCGAGTTCGCTTTCGTGCGGTCGTTCGCGTCCGGCAACGGCGGGCACACCTACCAGGCGGTTACCACCGGCGGGAACGCGGCGAAAGCATCGATGAGCGCCGCCTACGCCAACCTCGCCGGCACAACCCACCCGCGCACCGGGCTGCCCAACAACGTGCTGGTGCTGCCCGAGGCCGTGCAGGACGGGCTGACGCTCCAGAACAACTTCGAGACCGGCGCGCTGCCGACGCTCACCCAGCCCGGGGCGCTCGGGCCGCAGTGCGAGGCGTTCAGCCCGGCCGGCGGGTCGAAGCTGAAGCAGTCGATGAGCCTGACCCTGCCGCGCGAGCAGTTCGACGACCGGCGGAAGCTGCTGGCCGACCTCGACGGGCTCCGCCGCGACCTCGACCGCGACCCGGCCGTCGCGCAGGCCGGTAAGTACCAGCAGCAGGCCGCGGACGTCATCACCCGCGGGGTGACGGCGGCGTTCGACCTGTCGAAGGAAGACCCGAAGGTGGTCGCGCGGTACGACACCAGCAAGCTGTTCAAGCTCGAAGACGCCACCAAGTGGCACGACATGAAGCGGGCGACGAACCTGCTCGGCAAGCAGATGCTCTTGGCCCGGCGGCTGGTCGAGAGCGGGGTCGGGTTCGTGACCGTGTCGGACTGCGGCTGGGACATGCACGCGAACAACAACAGCCCCAAGAACATGGAGGGGCTGAAGTGGCTCGCGCCGCAGGTGGACCACGCCGTCGCCGCGTTCGTGGAAGACCTGAAGGAGCGCGGGCTGTCCGACCGCGTGCTCCTGGTGGTGACCGGCGAGATGGGCCGCACGCCGAAGCTGAACAAAAACGGCGGACGCGACCACTACGGGAACGTCACGCCCCTGGTGCTGGCCGGCGGCGGGATCAGGACCGGGCAGGTGATCGGCAAGACCGACGCCACCGCGTCGGCCCCGACGACGAAGGTGTACAAGCC
>JBJSXS010000554.1:0-14504 GCA_046086545.1 Gemmata sp. | reverse complement strand
CCTCTCCCCCCGGCCCCCTCCCCGAATAAGGGAGGGGCAGAAAAGCACTCGCGCCCCGACAACGCGGTTGAGCGCGCAGGAAGCAACGCGTCTGAATCACCCCCTCCCTTATTCGGGGAGGGGGCCGGGGGGAGAGGTTCTTCCCTCAACGAGCCCCAGCGCGCCGCCGTCGAGTTCGCCCTCGGCGCGAGGGACTTCGCGATCATCCACGGGCCGCCGGGCACTGGGAAGACGACCACCGTCGTCGAGTTCATCCGGCAGGCGGTCGCGAACGGCGACACCGTGCTCGCGTGCGCGCCGAGCAACCACGCGGTCGATAACCTCCTCGAAAAGCTCCTCGCGGCGGGCCAGCTTCCCGTCAGGCTCGGCCACCCGGCCCGCGTGGTGCCGGAACTGCGCGCCCGCGCCATCGACCTTCTCGCGGAGAAGCACCCGGACGCGCGGCAGGCGCGCAAGGTGGCGCGCGACGCGTTCGCCCTGTTCCGGCAGGCCGACAAGTGGGCCCGCGAGAAGCCGCTACCGGGCGAGCGCGCTGCGCTCCGGCGCGAGGCCCGCGACATGCTCGGGGAGGCGCGCAAACTCGAATCGCTCGCGGTCGAGCGCATCCTCGATGAAGCCCGGATCGTGTGCGCGACGCTCACCGGCCTCGACAGTCAGCTTCTCGGGCAGCGGCGGTACGACATCGTCGTGATCGACGAGGCGTGCCAGAGCACCGAACCGGCCGCGTGGGTTCCGCTGCTGCGCGCGAACAAGCTGATCCTCGCGGGGGACCACTGCCAGCTACCGCCGACGGTCGTCTCGCCTGAAGCCGCGGACCGCGGCCTTGCGATCAGCCTGCAGGAGCGGCTCGTCGGGCTGTACGGCCCGGGCGCGTCGCGCCTGCTTACCGTGCAGCACCGGATGCACACCGCGATCATGGGCTTCTCCAACGCGGAGTTCTACGGCGGTGAACTCGCCGCGCACGAGTCCGCGGCGGGTCGCCTCCTGCGCGACCTGCCGGGCGTCACCTCCGGCCCGCTCACCGAGACGCCCGTGCAGTTCATCGACACGGCCGGCGCGAGTTACGACGAGGAACTCGAAGAAGACACCGGGAGCCGGCGGAACGTGCAGGAGGCCGCGCTCGCGGTGAAGAAGGCGCGCGCGCTGCTCGCGCTCGGGGTGAGCGCGGCGCAAATCGGTGTCATCACGCCGTACCGCGCACAGGTGCGCCTGCTGCGCGAGCGGTTGAGCGACGTGCCCGGGCTCGAAATCGACAGCGTGGACGGGTTCCAGGGCCGGGAGAAGGAAGCGATCATCGTCTCGCTGGTGCGGTCCAACAACGAGGGCGAAATCGGGTTCCTCGCGGACACGCGGCGCACGAACGTCGCCCTCACCCGCGCGCGGCGAAAGCTCGTCGTGATCGGCGACAGCGCGACGCTCGCGAACGACGCGTTCTACCAGCGGATGCTGACCTACTTCGAGACCGTTGGCGCGATGAGCAGCGTGTGGGAGGAGATGGAGTGACGCCCATGTACCCCGGAGCCGATGCGATCTTCGATCCGCCCGCCGACGCGCCGCGGTTGGCATGCCCGGACGGGCTTCAGCACCACGGGCAGGAGACCTACGCGAAGTTCATCCGCTCGCGGTGTGCCGCGGCCCACGAACCGCTCTGGGGCGCCGAGGCCACCGGTTGTGGGAAGAGATCGGCCGCGTGTGGACGCGGACTGGGCGCCCGCGACGCACAGAGTCTGGCCGCTCGGCCGCAGGCGAAAATTCTGCTGCCGACCAACAGCTGATGGAGCGAACTGGGGGCCCGCGAGCGTTTGCGCCGCGTCCGCGGCCCCGCACCCGAAGGGCGTGCGGCACCTGTATGTTCACATCGACCGCCCGCGCCGCGCCGCGACCGTGCGGTTCTTGTGCGTCCGGAGTGCCGCTGCTGGAACGTCTACGCCGACGGGGGCCTCGCCGTCACTTCGCCAGTTGTTCGCGGAGCCAGCCGGGTTTGTCGGTGGTGATGCTCTCGGCGCCCGCGGCGATCATCTTCTTCGCCAGTGCAACGTCGTTCACGGTCCACACGTAGAGCTTCAACCCGGCGGCCTTCACCTTCTTGCCGAACGCCTCGTCCAGAACCGCCGGGGTCGCGGACAGGTCGAGGCCGTCGGCCTTGATGGTCTTGGCCTTCTCGACGAGTTCCTCCGCGGTCTTCGGCTTGCCCTTCGTGTTCAGGCTCACCAGCCACAGCGCCTGTAGGTCCGGGCGGGCCTTCTTCACCGCGGCGATCACCTCCGCGTTGAACGCGATCACGCACGTTTGCTCGGGCTTCAGCTGCGCGGCCTTCAGAACGCGGTCCAGCTCCGGCACGATCTCCGGGCCGCATTTCACCTCGATGAACACGCGTTTGCCGTCGGGCACGGTCGCGAGCATCTCTTCGAGCGTGGGCAGCTTCTCGCCGGCGAACTTCGCCCCCTTCCAGTTCCCGGCGTCGAGCTTGCGCAGTTCCTCCAGCGTCGAATCCGCAACCTTCAGGTCTGCGCCCGCGGTGCGCTTCGTGGTCGCGTCGTGAATGACGACGACCTTCTTGTCCTTAGTCAGGTACACGTCGAACTCGGACGCGTCCGCCTTCTGCGCCCACGCGAGCCTGATCGCGGCCACCGTGTTTTCGGGCGCGTCGAACGACGCCCCGCGGTGGCCGACGATCTCGACCCTCACAGGTTCTGCGGCACCCGAAACACCGGCGGCGAGAGCGGTCATGAGGGCGGCGAGCGTGCGGAGCATGGACGGGTTCCTCGTGCGTGATCGTTGTAGTAATGACGGACACGCCCCGCGTCACCGGGCGTTCGAAGTAAGATGGACGTGGACCGCTGCCCCACACCCAGGCCCACATGCCGAACTCCGTACTGATTATCGACGACGAGGAGCCGATCGCGTGGGCGCTGCGCCGGGCGTTCGAGCGCGAGAAGCACCGCGTCGAGGTGGCCGCGACCGCCGAGGACGGGCTCGCGAAGGCGCGCCGCAACCCGCCGGACGTGGTGTTCCTCGACGTGCGACTGCCCGGCATGGACGGCCTCACCGCGCTCGGGGAGCTTCGCAAGACGGTGCCGCACGCGGCGGTCGTGGTCATCACCGCGCACGGCAACCTGAACACCGCGGTGAAGGCGGTCGAAGGGGGCGCGTTCGATTATCTCGCGAAGCCCTTCGAACTGGCCCAGGCGCTCGACGCCGCGAATCGCGCGCTGGCGAACAAGGGCGCGAAAGACGAGTCCGGGCAGTTGCGGCCCGCGCTCGCCGAGGAGGACGCGCCCGGCGCGATCATCGGGCGCGGGCCCGCGATGCAGACGGTGTTCAAGCGCGTCGCCCTCGTCGCGCCGTCGAACGCGTGCGTGCTGATTACCGGCGAGAGCGGCACCGGCAAAGAGCTGGTCGCGCGAGCCATTCACGCGAACAGCCCGCGGCGCGGCAAGCCGCTGGCGGTCGCGCACGTCGCGGCGTTCAACCCGAACCTCGTGGAGAGCGAGCTGTTCGGGCACGTGAAGGGCGCGTTCACCGGGGCCGAGCGCGAGCGCGCGGGCCTACTGAAACTCGCCGACGGCGGCACCGTGTTCCTCGACGAGCTGGCCGACATCCCGTTGCCGGTGCAGGCGAAGTTGTTGCGCGTCCTCGAGCGGCAGGAGATCACGCCGGTCGGCGGCAACGACACCCAAACCGTGGACGTGCGCGTCATCTCCGCGACGCACGCGGACCTTACGAACGCGGTCCGCGAAGGGAAGTTTCGGAACGACCTCTTCTTCCGGCTCAACGTGTACCCCATCCACCTGCCGCCGCTGCGCGACCGCGTGGACGACATCCCGCTGCTGGCCGAACACTTCCTGCGCAAGTTCGGAGTCGCGAGCCCGGGCGCCGCGCTTCCCGGCGACACGCTCGCGTTCCTGAAGGCGCGCCCGTGGCCCGGGAACGTGCGCGAGCTCCGCAACGCGATGGAGCACGCCGCCATCGAGGCCCGCGGCACGCAACTGCGCCCCGAGCACTTCCCCGCGCCGAGCGCCGCGACCGGCCCGGCCTCGACCGTCGAGCGCCTAACGTCACTCGTCACCGAGTGGGTGCGCGAACAGGTGCAGGCCGCCGACGGGCCCGAACCGGCCGACCTGCACCTCAAGTTCATCGAGGCGCTGGAGCCGGCGGTGCTGGACGAGGTGTTGCGGCAGGTGGACGGGAACCGGCTGGTCGCGGCCCGGTGGCTCGGCCTCGCCCGCGCCACCGTGCGCAAGCTGATTCGCAAGTACCACCCCGACAGCGCCGAACCCGATGGGGACGAGTGACGCCGCTCCGGGGCGAACGCTAAACCGCTCCGCAGGGTGTTGATTCGCGCCAGGGGCGCTGTTCCAATTCACTGCCTTTCACCAACGAGGAACCTCATGCGCAGAGCTTCTGCTGCTGTCGCGCTTCTGGTCGTCGCCGCGCGCCTGACCGCTGCCCCGCCCGAACGAACGCGCGACATCACACCCGCCGACTACGCGAGCGTGAACGCGATCGGCGAGATCGCCCTCTCGCCCGACGGCAAACAGGTCGCGTACACGCTCGCGACGTGGGACAAGAAGAGCGACAAGCGCGCCACCGACCTGTGGGTCGTGGACACGGACGGGACGGGCAAGCCCAGGCAGCTCACGAAGGACCGCGCCAACGACCGGCACCCGAAGTGGGGCGCGGACGGCAAAGCGATCTACGTCGTCGCGAACCGCGGCGCGAAGCCGCGGGCGCAAGTGTGGAAGGTGCCGCTCGACGGAGAGCCGGTGGCGGTCACCGACGCGAAGGCCGGCATCGTCGGGTTCGACTACGCGCCCAAGGCCGACGCCGTGTTCTACACCGTCGATGCGACCGCGACCGACAGGGACGACTTCGCCGCGCTGCGCGCCAGGTTCGGGAAGATCGAGTACGGGCACGGGTCGCGCACCGTCAGCGAACTGTACTCGGTGAGCAAGCCGAAGGGCGAGCCGAAGAAGGTGCTGGCCGAGAGCCGGTACGTCCGCGAGTTCGCCGTCACCGCCGACGGGACGCGCGTCGCGATGATTTCCGCCCTCGACGACACCGTGGTGAGGTCCGAAGGCGAGTCGCGCGTCGATGTGTGGGAGGGCGGCAAGATCACCACTCCGCCGACCGACGTGTACCGCGCGAAGGCGGCTTCGCCTTACGCGTGGCTCGAAGGCCTCGCGTGGAACCCGGACGGCACCCGCTACGCCTTCTGCGCGGTCCACGACGCGTACCCGGCGGAACTCGTCATCGGCGAACGGAAGGGCGAGCAGTGGACAACCGACAAGATGCCGCGGGTGTTGGGTCAGCGCGGTGCGGAGCAGCACGTTCGCGGGTACGGCTCGCCGTTGAAGTGGGCGGCGGCGGATCGCGTTTCGTACCTCAACGATTCGAGCGGCAGCGTGGGCGTTGCCTCATGGGACGTGGTTAAACGGTCTCACGGCGGGGGCGCACCGAGTAAGCCGGCTGGCGCGGTCGTTTACGGATTCGACGTTCCCGCCGCGCCGGGTCATGTCGTTGCCGTCCGTGGCGACGGGAAGGGGTTTCCGGCACTCGTGACCGTGGGGGAACAAGAACGCACTCTTTACGACCCCAACCCGCACACGGCTGACTGGAAGTTTCCCACGATCGAACACGTCACCTGGAAGTCTGCGGACGGCGCGAGCGTCGGCGGGCCGCTGGAACTGCCTTACGGCTGGAAGCGGGGCGACAGGCCGCTGCCGCTGGTGGTCGCGATCCACGGCGGGCCGACCACCGCGAGCTACAACGACCAGCGGTTCGACCCGCACAACGGGCGGCTGTACTTCGCCGCGAAGGGCTACGCGGTGCTGTGCCCCAACTACCGCGGGTCCACCGGGTACGGCGACAAGTTCGTCACCGACCTCATCGGCAGCGAAAACGACCTCGACGTGAAGGACATTGTCGCGGGCATTCAGCACCTCATCAAAGAGGGCATCGCCGACCCCGAGCGCGTCGCGGTCATGGGCTGGAGCAACGGCGGCTACCTCACCAACTGCCTCATCACGATGAAGAACCCGTCGGTGAAGATCAGAGCCGCGTCGAGCGGGGCCGGGATTCTGGACACGGTCGCGGAGTGGGGCTTCAACGACGAGCCCGCGTACCCCGTTGTGTTCAAGAAGGGGCTGCCGTGGGAGCAGCCCGAGATTTACAAGAAGACGTCGCCGACCTACGGCATCGGGAACGTGACCACGCCCACCATCATCCACGTCGGTGGGAACGACGACCGGTGCCCGCCGGGGCACAGCAAGATGCTGTACCGCGCGCTGAAGGAGTACAAGAACGTGCCGACGGAGCTGTGCGTGTACCCGGGCCAGCCGCACGGCCTCGGCACGCTCGGCTTCCGCACCGCGAAGATGGAGTGGGACCTCGCGTGGTTCGAGAAGCACCTGGCGACCCCCGCCCGCAAGGGCGGGGGAGACAAGTGAGTGAGCGCGTCAGGTGCTGTTGTGGGCCCCCCCGGTCGCGTCGCCGGGGGGCGCCTTCAGCGTCCACACCAGCAACCCCGCGCCGACGCCGGCGCTCAGCACCGAGCCGAGCAGCACGCCGATCTTCGCGTCCTCCAGGAGCCGCGGGTCGCCGGTGAACGCCAGCCCCGCGACGAACAGCGACATCGTGAACCCGATGCCCGCGAGGAACCCGCCGCCGAGCAGCACCGGCCACGTCACGCCCTGCGGGAGCTTCGCCACGCCCGCGCGCACCGCGAGGTAGCTGAACAGCACCACGCCGGCCGGCTTCCCGAGGAGCAGCCCGAGCGCGACCGCGACCGACACCGGTTCGGTGACCGCGCTCGGCTCGATGTGAACGCCCGCGTTGGCCAGCGCGAACAGTGGCATGATCGCGAACCCGACCCACGGGTGCAGCGCGTGTTCGAGCCGCTGCAGCGGGGAGACGCTTTCGCGCGCGGCGAACGCCATCAGCTCCAGTTCCTGCGGCGACGGGTCGTCGTCGGTGGCTTCGATCCGCGCCAGCACGTCCAGCAGCGAGAGCCGCAGCACGTCGCGCCCGACCCAAAGGGCCGACGGCGCGAGCAGCCCGAGCGCGACGCCCGCGACCGTCGGGTGGACCCCGGACCTGTACACCGCCAGCCAGATCGCGCCCCCGACCAGCGCGTACACCGGGATCGCGCGCACGCCGGCCGCGTTCAGCACCCGCACCAGCACGAACCCGCCGGCGGCCAGCAGGAGCGCCAGCCAGTCCAGCCCGCTGCTGTAGAACGCGGCGATCACCGCCACCGCGCCGATGTCGTCGGCGATCGCGAGCGACAGCAGCATGATCTTCAGCCCGAACGGCACGCGCTGGCCGAGTACGGCCATGACGCCGACGACGAACGCGATGTCGGTGGCCATCGGCACGCCCCACCCGCGGAACGCCGGCCGGCCGATCTGGTTCGCCTGGAGCGCCATGTAGAGGGCCGCGGGCACCAGCATCCCGCCGAGGGCGGCGGCCACCGGTAGCGCGGCCTTGCGCGCGTCGCGCAGCTCGCCCGCGACCAACTCGCGCTTGATCTCCAGGCCGACGACGAAGAAGAACACCGTCATCAGCACGTCGTTCACGAAAAAGTGGCCCAACTCGCCGCCGATCTTGATGGCGCCGAGCTGGACGTACGCGGTCGTGTGCCAGAAGTCGTGGTACGCCCTGCCCGCCCCGCTGTTCGCGAGGACGAGCGCCAGCACCGTGCAGACGAGCAGTACGACCCCGCTGGCGGACTCGATCTGAAGGAACCGCGCGAGCGGGCGCGTGAGCTTGCGGATCGGCGCCGCGGGCAGGTGCGGGTTGGTGCGCGTGGGGTGAGCCATTGGTTGAACCGGGCGAGAGACGGCTCTTCCGCGATCTACTTCTTGCCGATGGCGTACAGGTGCGTCCGGGTGCGCAGGATGAGTTCGTCGCCGGCCACCGCGGGCGAGGCCATGAACCCGCCGTCGAGCCGGTTCTCGGAGACCACTTCGAAGGTCTTGTCGGCCTTCACCACGAACGTCTTGCCGATCTGGTTGCAGAAGTACACGTTGCCGCCGGCCAGCAGCGGCGAGGACGAGTACTCCCCGTCGAGCCGCTCGCTCCAGTACTGCTTGCCGGTCTTGGCGTCCAGGCACGTCGCGTTCCCGGTGCCGTCGTTGACCATGAACACCAGCCCGTTCGCCACCAGCGCCGTCGAGCGCACCGACGCGCCCTTCGGGAACTGCCACACCACCGCCTCCTTCGGCACCGCGCCGGTCAGCCCTTCGGCCTTCAGCGCGAACAACTTGCCGGTGTGCCCGCTGTTCAGGAACAGGAGGCCGTCGGCCAGGAGCGCGCGGGCCGAGCCGTTCATGCCGCCGTGCGTGAACCGCCACAGCTCGGCCCCGGTCTTGGGGTCGTAGGCCATCGTGCACTCCGCCGACGGGCACACGAGCTGCTGCCTGCCGTCGATGGCGAGCAGCGCGGGGGTGGCGTAGGCCTTCTTGTGGTCGCCGTCCCCGGGGCCGGGGCCGTACTTGATGTCGCGGTCCGTCTTCCACACCGTCTTGCCCGTCTTCCTGTCGAGCGCGAACACGTACTGCAGGTCGGACCCGTCGAAGATCAGGTACACGTGGTCGCCCGCCACCACCGGCGACGACGCGGGCCCGCGGAAGTGGTTGCACACGAAGTCGGTCCGCTCCCACAGCACCTTGCCGCTGTTCGCGTCGACGCAGAACGTGCCCAGGCTGCCGAAGTGGGCGTACACCTTGCCGTCCTCGATGAAGGGCGTGCAGGACGCGAACGTGTTGAACGGGTGGCAGTACTGCGGGTTCGCGACCGCGCGCAGCTTGATGTCGTGCGACACCTTGCCGGTCTTCAGATCAGCGCCCACGGCGAACAGGCTCACCTCCTTCACCGGGTTGGCGGGCGGCCCGCCCTTCTTCGGCGCCGGGTTCGGGTCCAGCACCTCTTCGGAGGTGGTCACCCACACCTGACCGTTGCCGACGACCGGCGACGAGTGCCCCTTGCCGTGAACGGCGGTCTTCCACCGCACGTTGCCATTTTCGCTCCACTTGGTGGGGACGTTCTTGCTGGTCGCGTGCCCGTCGGCGGTCGGGCCGCGGAACCCGGGCCACGGGTCGGCGGCCAGCGCGAGGGACGCGCCCGTGAGCAGGACCAGTGCGGGCAGCGAGCGGGAGGTGCGCATGTGGTGTTCCGGTTGGGCGGGCGGCGGGCGGGTGCCGTGCCAGGAGATAGAGGGGTTATACCGGACAAGCGGTGCGCCGGGAAGTAAACTGCTTGGCTAACCGTACGGCGCGAGCACCGCCCGCGAGGGCGGGGGTGCCTCGGTCAGCCATCGGCCGCCCCCGCCCTCGCGGGCGGAGCTCGCCGGGAACCCTCTCATGCCCACACCCAACATCGAACTCGCCCGCCTGAACGACCCCAACGAGCGCTCCGCGTGGCGCCGCTGGGGGCCGTACCTGTCCGACCGGCACTGGGGCACGGTGCGCGAGGACTACTCCGCCACCGGCGACGCGTGGGAGTACCTGCCGTTCTGGCACGCGCACCGGCGCGCGTACCGGTGGGGCGAGGACGGTCTGGCCGGCGTCAGTGACGACCAGCAGCACCTGTGCCTGGCGCTGGCGCTGTGGAACGGCCAGGACCCGGTCCTGAAGGAGCGGCTGTTCGGGGTCACGAACGCGGACGGGAACCACGGCGAGGACGTGAAGGAGCTGTACTACCACCTCGACGCCACCCCGTCGCACAGCTACCTGAAGATGCTCTACAAGTACCCGCAGCGCCGGTACCCGTACGAGCAGCTCCAGCAGGAGAACAGCCGCCGCTCGCGGCTCGAACCGGAGTACGAGCTGCTCGACACCGGGCTCTTCGACGACAACCGGTACTTCGACGTGTTCGTTGAGTACGCGAAGGGCGGCGACCCGCGCGACATCCTGATGCGCGTCACCGCGCACAACCGCGGGCCGGACGCGGCCGAACTGCACGTGCTGCCCACCGTCTGGTTCCGCAACACCTGGGGCTGGAAGACGGACCAGCCGAAGGCGGACATCGCGCACTCGTCGCAGGGCGGGCTGAAGCTGTTCCACCCCGAGTGGGACGCGTACCGGTTCTGGGCCGGCGGCGCCACGCGCGCGGGCGACGGGCACGCGGCGCGGGAGGCGGTCAGCTCGCTCATGCGCCACGCGTACCTGTTCACCGACAACGAGACCAACGCGCCGGCGCTGTACGGCACGCAGGACAAGGGGTACTTCAAGGACGGCATCAACGACTACGTGGTCCACGGCAAGCGCGGCGCGGTGAACCCCGAGGGGCACGGCACGAAGGCCGCGGCGCACTACCGCCTCACCGTTCCGGCCGGGGAGTCGGTCACGATCCGGTGCCGCTTGCGGCACGCGTCCGACGGGGTGGCGGACGTGTTCACCGACTTCGACGCGACCTTCGCCCAGCGCGTCAAAGAGGCGGACCAGTACTACGCGAACATCCAGCAGGACATCCCGGACCTCGACGCCCGGCGGATCCAGCGGCAGGCCGTCGCCGGGCTGATCTGGACCAAGCAGTTCTACATGTACGACACCTACCGGTGGCTGAAGGGCGACGCGGCGACCGTCACCCCGCCCGAGCAGCGGTGGTACGCGCGGAACAGCGACTGGCAGCACTTCAAGGCGGCCGACGTGCTGTCGATGCCGGACAAGTGGGAGTACCCGTGGTTCGCCGGGTGGGACTCGGCGTTCCACGCGGTCGCGTTCGCGCCGTTCGACCCGGAGTTCGCCAAGGACCAGCTGCTGCTGCTGTGCCGCGAGTGGTACATGCACCCGAACGGCCAGCTCCCGGCCTACGAGTGGAACTTCTCGGACGCCAACCCGCCGGTGCACGCGTGGGCCGCGTGGCGCGTGTTCCAGATCGACCGCAAGCACCGGCACACCCAGCGCACCGGCGGGCACGTCCAGCACGGGCACCACGAGAAGGACGAGAAGGACGGGGACTGGGGCTTCCTCGAGCGCGTGTTCCACAAGCTGATGATCAACTTCACCTGGTGGGTGAACCGGAAGGACGCGCAAGGGCGGAACGTGTTCCAGGGCGGGTTCCTGGGCCTCGACAACATTGGCGTGTTCGACCGCTCGCACCCGCTGCCCACCGGCGGGTTCATCAACCAGGCGGACGGCACCGCGTGGATGGCGATGTACGCACTCAACCTCATGCGCATCGCTTTGGAATTGGCAACCCAGAATTCCGTTTATGAAGACATCGCGATCAAGTTCTTCGAACACTTCCTGGGCATCGCGAAGGCGATGACGGACATGGCCGGCAAGGGCGTCGGCCTCTGGGACGAGCAGGACGGGTTCTACTACGACGAGCTGACGCTGCCGGACGGCCGCGTGGAGCGCCTCAAGGTGCGCTCGATGGTGGGCCTGATCCCGCTGTTCGCCGTCGAAGTTCTGGAGCCGGAACTGCTGGTCAAGATGCCCAACTTCGCCAACCGGCTGCGGTGGGTGCTGGACAACCGAGCGGACCTCGCGGGCCTCGTGTCGCGCTGGTTCCAGGACGGCCGCGGCGAGCGGCGCTTGCTGTCCCTCATGCGCGGGCACCGGATCAAGAAGTGCCTGGCCCGCGTCCTCGACGAAAACGAGTTCCTCAGCCCCTACGGGGTGCGCGGGCTGTCGCGCGCCCACCGCGACAAGCCGTACTCGCTGAACATCGGCGGCCACAGCGTGACGGTCAGCTACGTCCCGGGCGACTCGGACACGGGCATGTTCGGCGGCAACTCGAACTGGCGCGGCCCGGTGTGGTTCCCGGTCAACTTCCTCATCATCGAGAGCCTTCAGAAGTTTTACCACTACTACGGCCCGGACTTCGAGATCGAGTTCCCGGTCGGCAGCGGGAAGAAGATCACGGTGCTGGACGCGGCCGTCGAGATCACCAAGCGCCTGACGCGCCTGTTCCTGCGCGACGCGACCGGGCAGCGCCCGTGCTTCGGCAATTACGAGAAGCTGCAGCGCGACCCGCACTTCAAGGATTACTTGCTGTTCCACGAGTTCTTCCACGGGGACCACGGCGCGGGCCTCGGCGCGAACCACCAGACCGGGTGGACGGCGCTGGTGGCGAAGCTGCTGAACCCGCGGCGCGGGGAGAAGCTGTACGACGAGTCCGCCGCCGAAGTGGTGAGCCCGGTGCAGGGGCACCCGGCCGGGGGCGTCGCACTCGGCAAGTCGGCTCACACCGGCCAGCAGTAGAAAACACGAGTCCGAAGTGCGACTGACGAGCAAGGTGGGCCGCCGCTCGCGCTGCCGGCTCGTTTCCCGGGTAACCCTTCTGCTCCGCTCCGCGGCTGCCAACGCGGACGAGTGCCAAGTCGCCATTCGTGCCGGCTCTGCGGCCCAGTACCGATGCCAAAGCGTTCCTCGGCCCGAGCCCGCCGCCGCCCGTTGAGCGCCCCACCCCGGGAGGCTCTTCTGGGGCGTTCGCGCATCCCTGCAACCGGGGTGCAACTCGGAGGGGCACCGCACCGCGTGGCGGCCGCTTCAGGGCCGGCTCATCACGGTCTGATCGTGGGCTAGACGATCCGAACGTCGATCGGACGTGACGGGGGCGGATCATGGCGGTGATCGTGTTTTGCGTCTACGTCGCCTTGACGCGGTACCGGGGCGGCAGCGCCGGGGTGAATGCCGCGAAAGTCCGCCCCGCTCGCCGTACCTCCGGTCGCGCTTCTGCTTCGCGCAATTCAGGCCAATTCTTCTGGACACGGAACGCTTTTTCGGCGAATACTATAGTGCCCGCCTGACGATCGGTTCCCACCCAGCAATCACCTGCGCAAAGGCAACACACGCCATGCTCAGTCTGTTCGGCACGCCGCACGAGCGCGGCGGGTTCTGCGACGGCCGCACCCGGCGCGACTTCCTCACCGCTGGCGGCACGCTGTTCGGAGGGTGCCTCGCGCTCCCGCACCTGCTCGCGGCCGAGGCCAGGACTGCGGAGAAGACCGGCGCGCGCACGCGGCAGAAGTCGGTCATCAATGTTTACCTGCCGGGCGGCCCGCCGCACCTCGACATGTGGGACCTGAAGCCCGACGCGCCGGCGGAGGTGCGGGGCGAGTTCAAGCCGATTCAGACCAGCGTCACCGGCATCCAGATCTGCGAGCTGTTTCCCAAGATTGCGAAGATGATGGACAAGTTCGCCATCATCCGCTCGCTGGTCGGCAGCGCGGGCGACCACGACGCGTACCAGTGCATGACCGGCCGCCCGCGAACCCCGGCGAACCTCGGGTTCTGGCCGTCGTTCGGGTCGTGGGTGTCGAAGGCCCAGGGGCAGGCCGACCCCGCGGTGCCGGCGAACGTCTCGCTCGTGTACCCGTGTGGCGAGAAGCGGTGGGGCTATCACGGCGACGGCGGGTTCCTTGGCATTCAGCACGCGCCGTTCCACCTCGTCGGCGGGCGCGACACCGGGATGAAGTCCGACAACCTCACCCTCAAAGGCGTGAGCCTCGACCGCCTGAACGACCGCGTCGGCTTGCTCAAGGGGTTCGACGACCTCAACCGGCAGCTCGACACGAAGGGCGCGATGGACGGGATGGACTCGTTCAACCGGCAGGCGCTCGACATCCTCACGTCGTCGAAGCTCAAGGACGCCATCGACCTGTCGAAAGAAGACCCGAAGGTGCTTGAGCGCTACGGCGTGGACGATCCCGCGTTCGAGCGCGACGGGGCGCCCCGCATGGTGCGCAACTTCTGTGCGGCCCGCCGCTTGGTCGAAGCCGGGGCGCGGGTCGTCACGATGAACTTCACGCGGTGGGACTGGCACGGGCCGGACGGCAAGAACTTCGTGCAGGCCCGCAAGGACTTCCCGCTGCTCGACACCGCGGTGACCGCGCTCATCGAGGACATCCACGACCGCGGGCTGGACAAGGACTGCACCGTTATCGTGTGGGGCGAGTTCGGGCGCACGCCGAAGATCAACAACATGGCCAGCCGCGACCACTGGCCCCAACTGAGCTGCGCGCTGCTCGCCGGCGGCGGGATGAAGACCGGGCAGGTGATCGGCTCGTCCAACCGGCTCGCGGAGCGGGCCGCCTCGCGCCCGATCACGCACCAGGAGATTTTCGCGACCCTGTACCACAACCTCGGCATGGACCTGAACACGGTCCGCGAGTACGACGCGAACGGCCGCCCGCACTTCCCCATCGACGCCGACGCCAAGCCGATTCGCGAGCTGGTGTGAGGGGGGCGGACTTTACTTCCCTCTGCGTTCGGCCCAGGCCCACTTGTACAGGTTCCGCGTGTCGGTGTAGCGGTTGTCGCCCGTGGTGCTGCCCAGCACCACCACGAGCAGGCGGTCGCCGTCGCGGGTGCCGCGCGACACCAGGCACGCCCCGGCCGCGGTCGTTGTCCCGGTCTTCACGCCCTCGTAGCCCTCGATGTCGAGCAGCTTGTTCGTGTTGCTCCACACCACGTCGCGCGTGTTGCCGTCCTTGTCGGCCACCCGGCACTTGTGGCGCCGCGTCGAGACGTAACTGGCGAACGTCGGGTTCTTCA
>JBJSXS010000553.1:0-8219 GCA_046086545.1 Gemmata sp. | reverse complement strand
CACGGACACCGGCGTCGGCCCCTGACGGCCGCGTATACAATTCCACAGCGGCGAGCGGCGGAGCTTACGCTTCCTGCTCGCCGGGTCATTTGGAGGCACCTATGGCCGACGTGCGCGAAACACAGCTCCTGGTCATCGGCGGCGGGCCGGGCGGGTACCCGGCGGCGCTGCACGCCGCCGACCACGGTATCCAGACGGTGCTGGTGGACGAGGGCGCCAAGCTCGGCGGCGTGTGCCTGAACCGCGGGTGCATCCCGTCGAAGGCGCTCTTGCACACGGCGAAGATCATTCGCGAAGCGCACGAGATGGCCCAGTACGGCGTGTCCTTCGGCGAACCGAAGGTGGACCTGGCCAAGCTCCGCGCCTTCGTGCAAGAGAAGGTGGTCGGGCGGCTCACCACCGGCATCGGGCAGCTGACGAAGGGCCGTGGGGTCGAAGCGGTGAAGGGCCGCGCGGTGTTCACTTCACCGAACACCATCGAAGTGACCGGCGAACAGCCGCAGACGATCAAGTTCCAGCACGCGATCATCGCCACCGGTTCGCTGCCCGCGGTCCCGAAGCCGTGGCAGATCGACGACGACCGCGTTACGGACAGCACCGGCGCGCTCCTGCTCCCGGACATCCCGAACAAGCTCCTCGTGATCGGCGGCGGGTACATCGGCCTCGAAATCGGCAGCGTGTACGCGGCCCTCGGCAGCAAGGTGACCGTGGTCGAAGCGCTCGACCGCATCCTCTTCATGGCCGACAAGGATTTGGTCGATCCGCTCGAAAAGAAGCTCAAAGCGGAGTTCGAGGCAATCTACACCGGCACGAAGGTGATGGGCCTCGAAGCGACGAAGGATGGCATCGTGGTGAAGCTCGAAGGGCAGGGCGCCCCCGCGTCGCTCACCTTCGACCGCGTGCTCATCTCCGTCGGCCGGCGGCCGAACTCGGCGGGCCTGGGCCTGGACAAGGCCGGCGTCACCGTGACCGAACGCGGGTTCATCCCCATCGACAAGCAGCGGCGCACGAACGTCCCCCACATCTTCGCCATCGGAGACGTGGGCGAAGAACCCGGTCTCGCGCACAAGGCGACCGCGGAGGCCCGCGTCGCGGTGGAGGTGATCCACGGGGAACCGGCCGAGTGGAACCCGCGCGCGATCCCCGCGGTCATCTTCACGGACCCGGAAATCGCGTGGGCCGGCATCACGCAAAAGGAAGCCGAGGAGAAGAAAGTCCCGCACGAGGTGCTGAACTTCCCGTGGGCCGCGAGCGGCCGTGCGGTGAGCATCGCGCGAACCGAGGGCCGCACGAAGATGATCGTGGACCCGGAGACGAAGCGGGTGCTGGGCGTGGGCATCGTCGGCGCGGGCGCCGGCGAGATGATCGCGGAGGGCGTGTTGGCAATCGAGATGGGCGCGGTGGCGCGCGACGTGTTGGAGAGCATCCACCCGCACCCAACGCTCAGCGAAACCGTGATGGAGAGCGCCGAACTCGCGTACGGCGGCGCGACCCACGTCGCCAAGCCCCGCCGCGCGACGAAGTAGCGCGGCTCTGATCGGAGAGCAGCGGGTCCGAGTACCGGGTAGAATGCTCCTCACCTCTGCCAGGAGCATTCGCCATGGCCGCGCCGACGCCGCTCTCGGGCTACACCCCCTACAAGAACCTGCCGCCGCTCGCGGGGCTGTGCAGCATCGATGAGGCCACGCGGCCGGGGCTCTCGGTGGAAGAGTGCGTCCGGCGCCTGAAGCGGTTCCACTACTGCTTAAAGCGGCTGCACCAGATCCTCACGGCCCGCGTCACCGCGGAACCGATCTACGAGCTCAAAACCGGCTTCGCGCACCACGCGCACCTCTGCGCGGAACACGTCACCGCGCTGCGCACGCGCATCAGCGAGATGCGCGAGCCGCCGCTAGGGCTGGAGGACGTCCCGCACCCGGCGCTGGAGGTTTACTTCGATGAGATTCTGAACGCCCCGGACACCGGGACGCTGCTCGCTGGCGTGTACAGCCACGCGGTCGGCGCGTTGCACGGTGACATTGAGAAATACCTCCTGGAGACGAACCCGCTAACCGACGCCCCCTCGCGGCGCGTCCTGAAGTTCGCGCGCCTCGAGCTACACGAAATGGATCAGTTCGGGACGAACTGCGGCGCGGCCCTCGGGGTGCCGCCGAACGCGCGCGAATGGTTCACCACGGTCCTCGATCACTTGTTGCTTGCGTCGGAGGTGACGAGCGGCGCGCCGCTGGCCCCCGCACGCGACGGCGCGGCGATGCCGCGAATGTACGCCGCGCGGGCCTACGTTTACGACCCCATCCCCCAGCGCGACGAGCGGTTCACGGACCCGTGGAACCAGGGGGTGAACGCGGAGAGCTTCCTCTACAACGAGGCGTTCCCGGCGCGCGCGAAGGCGCTCATGATGCTGTACAAGCGCCTGCGCGAGATCGACGTCCCCGAGATGATGGCCCGCATCATCACCGAGACGCCCGGCAAGCCGTGGGGCTACTACCGCGACATGTCGCGCCAACTGTGGGACGAGGCGCGGCACGCGATGATGGGCGAGGTCGGGTTCGTCGCGCTAGGGGTCGATTGGACGCGGGCCAAGATCACCCTCAACTGGTCGCACCGGCTCAACACCGAGTGCACGCCGATGGAGGCGCACGGCGTGCTGTACTTCATCGAGCAGGGGTTGATGCCGCGCACCGGCAAGCGCTACGAGTTCGAGACGGGGCAGGCGTCGGGCCTACCGCTCATCGCGACCGTTCAGGACTTCGACTGGGCCGACGAGGTGCTGCACGCGAAGATCGGCCGCGACTGGTACGTGCCGCAGTTCGGCAGCTTGAAAGAAGCGCTCGACTACGGCGACGCCGCGTGGTCGAAGATCCTCAGCAACTGGGCGGCGGTGAAAGAGCAAGGGCTGACGAATCACGAGAACTGGTGGCCCGCGGTGTACCACATGGCGTGCGCCGCGGAGGGGGCGACGCCGGACCCGACCGTGCTGGCGTTCGACGAAACCTACGAGGGCAAGCGCGCCGACTTGCAGCGCATCGCGGCGGAGTAGCGGACCTGCCCCCAACCCCTTCCCTTCAAAGAGGGGGTCGGGGAACAGGTCGTCCAACCACCAGGGCCCCCGCGAGCAGCACGAACACACACGCGATCCCCGCCGCCATCCCGAACAGCACCGCCCCGACCCCCAGCTCCGTCACCGCCTGGCCAGCGAGTAGGTGCCCGAGCGGGGCGCTCGCGCTGAGGGTCATCGCCCACACCGCCATGACGCGGCCCCGCTTGCCGTCGGGCACCGCGAGCTGCAGCGCGGACTGCCCCGTCGCGAGGAACAAGATCATCCCGCACCCGATCGCGGCGCAGCACGCGTTCGCGAGCCAGGCGGCTCCCGCGAGCCCCAACCCGGCCATCCCCGCGGCGCACGCCCCCACGCCCGCGAGCATGAACTGCGCGCGGCGCGACACGCTCCCGAAGGTCGCGGTGGCGAGCGCCGCGGCCAGCGCGCCCGCCCCGAGCCAGCTCAACAGGGAGGTGTACGCTTCGACGTTCAGCCCGAGTTGCAGCCGCGTGTACGCGGGCAGCACCGTCACCACGGGCCAGCCGAACACGCACAGCGCGAACGTGAGCAGCACCACCGCACCCAGCGCGGGGCGGTCACGCAAGTAGCGCACCCCGTCCCACACGGACCCGCGGTCGCGCTTCTCGTGCGCCGCCCCTTCGGGGATGCCGCGCAGCGCGAACAGCACCGCGACGAAGCTCAGCGCGTTTAGCGCGAAGCACGCGGTCGCCCCCGCGGTCACCGCGCTCGCCCCGGCCGGCAGGTGCGGGACCAGCGCGCCCGCGAGGAGGAACAGCCGGCCCGCCAGCGCCGGCCCGAGCGCGCGGGCCGAGTTGAAGACGAGCGAGTTCAGCCCGACCGCATTAATCAGGTCTTCCTTGGGCACGAGGTCGGGCACGAACGCGAGCCGCGCCGGGAAGTCCACCGCCTGAATCGCGCCGTTCAGCGCAACCAGCGCGAGGACCAGGGGCGGCGTGGCGAACCCGGACCCGACGACCGCCGTGAGCGCGAGCGCGTTCAGCAGAAACGCGGCCTGCGTCGTCAAGATGAGCCGGCGCTTGGGGAACCGGTCCGCGAGCGAGCCGCCCCACGCCCCGAGAAGCAGCGTCGGCCCGATCTGCGCGACCAGGATCCACGACGGCCACCGCGGGTCGCCGGTGCGGTCGTACATGAGCCACATGAGCGCGGCCGACTGCATCCACGTGCCGACGAACGACACGACCTGCCCGTAGAAGTACCGGCGGTAGCTCCGGTGCCGCAGCGAGCGGAACGTTGTCGCCTTCAGCGCCTGGAACAAGGTGGGGTGCTTCTGGTTGGCGTTCGGTGCCGGCCGCGCTCCGCCGCGCGGCCCCGAGAGATACTAAACACCAAGCACGAAACGCCAAACGCCAACCTCACCCGTACTTCTTGTGGCACTCGGCGCTGGTCATCTTGGGCGCCTTCACCAGCCCGCCGGCCAGCTTCTCGCCCTGCACGTCGAGGTACAGCCGGCCGCCCGACTCCTTGATGGTCTTGTCGTACCCGATCACGTGGACGTTGAAGATGTAGGCCGCGTCGCTGGTCGCCTCGAACCAGTGGACGTTGTCCTTGTGGTCGGAAATGGTGGACAGCTCGCCGGGCTTGAACGTGCGGTCGATGGTCGGGCGGATGACGTAGTGGTCGGCCTTCGTCTCCACGCGGTCGTAGTGGCGCCCGTGCCACTCGCCCTTCAGGATGATGAACCCGGTACACATGTTCGCGTGCCCGTGCGGCACGATGCTGCGGCCCTTCTTGCACCCGAAGATCTGCTTGCCGAACCCCACGTCCGCGGGCAAGCCCTCCACCTTCGACAGGTCGAACCCGAAGTTCCCGGCCCCGCTGTCCGGCAGCCTCTTCTTCTCGGCCTCGTCGAGCTTGATGAGTGAACACAGGTCCGCGAGGTTGACCCGCTTGTACAGGTCCTCCATCTTGGTCTGGAACTGGAGGTCGGTGAGCTTCTGCCCCTTCAGGTCTTTGCTCATCTCGGCCAGCTCCGCCACCCACTTCTGAATGGCGGGCTTCGCGTCGGCGGCGAACAGGTCGCGCCCCCAGAGCGTTTCGACGAGGGAGAACGTGATCGCGGACCCGAGCAGCTTGGCGTGAAAGTCGCGGCGGGAGTGCATGGCAGAACCCTGAGGGTGGGGAGAAGGAGCCGATCGAGCGTACCCGACCCGCGCCCCGATGGGAAGCGGCGAGCCGGCGGCACCGCGATCACCCCTCGGTGGCGCGCCCGGCGGTCACGCCGGCTCGACGCGCGCGAAGCGCGGGACGGTTGCGCCGTTGTGGGTCACCGTTTCGAGGAACATGGCGAGCGGGCGCACCCACAGCCCGCCCTCGCCGTACAGCGGCCGGTACACGACCAGTCGCTCCTCCGTCTCGCTGTGCCGGGCGACGCCGACGACCTCGTACTCGCCGCCCTTGTAGTGCCGGTACCGGCCCGGCACAAGTCGGTCACGCGACATGGCGTCCTCCGCGGCGCTACCGCATCTTCTTTTCCTTCGGGGCCGGGGCGACCGGCAGCCCGCTCGGCTTCGCCGGCTGCTCCGGCTTCGCCGGCTGCGCCTCTTTCGGCCCCTTCGGCTCGGTGGCCGCCTTGCCGCCGTCCTTCAGGTTCTTGCGTACCGCCTCGATGGCGACGTGCAGGGTGAACGCCTTTCGCGCGACGTCGGCCTCCTTGTCGGCGGCGGCGAACCCGGTGTCGATGAGCTTCTGCGCCTCGGGCCGGTGCGCGAGCAGCGGGCGCGCGGTCAGCAGCGCGCCCTGGTACAGCCGGTACGCGCCGGCGAAGTCGCGGCCCTCGTTGTACAGGTCCGCGCCGGTGTTGTGGACGGTCCGCAGGGTGTCCGTCACCAGCTTGTCGAACGCATTGGCGTCGGGCATCTTCGGCTCGTCCGCGGCGGGCGCCGCGGCGCCGGCCAGCAGCAGCCCGAGAACCGCAAGCGCCGCCGCTCTCCGCACGTTCATCGGTCGTCCCTCTCGTGAGTGCGCGAACCTACACGCTCATCATGCCGCGCCGGGGTCGGGGTTGCAACGCATCATCGGTTGGGCGTAGCATGGCGCGCGAGCCCTCATCTGCCCGCACGGAAGCGGACCCGTGGCCGACAAGCTCACGCAACAAATCCTGGACGCCCTCGGCCGCGCCGCCGCCGAGCCGGCCGGGCTGCCGCTGTACGCGGGGAAGGCCGAGGCCGGACTGTTCCCCAACGCCGCCGCCTCCAAGCCGGCCGCGCAAAAGTGCCTCACCGACGACCTGCTGCGCGTGGCGGGCACCGACGCCACGGGCAGAGCGCCGCGGGACCTGTACACGCTCTCCGAAAAGGGCTGGGAGTTCCTGCTCGCGGCCGTGAACCCCAAGCAGGTGCTGGAAGACTTCGTGCGCGTGCTCGAAGCGCGGCAGGGCGAGGTGGGCGAGCTGCTCGCCACCGCGCGCCGCATGGCCGACGGGCTACAAGGGCTGAAGGACGCGGTGTCGCGCGTGCTGCCGCAGGTGGCCGCGGCGACGGCGCTGCCGTCGCCGCCCCCTGCCCTTGCGGGCGGCGGCGCCGCGCCGCCGGGTGCGTGCCGCCCCGGGCCCGGCCCGGGCATCTCGGCCGCCTTCGCCCACGAGGGGATAGGGGAAGACAGTACTGTCGCGCTGCTCTGCCCTCCGGCCCTCGCGCCCGCGGTCCGGGCGCACCTCGCCGCGCGCACGGGGGCGACCGACTGCCCGCTGCCGGACCTGTTCCGCGCGATCGCCCTGAACCGCGCGCTCACCATCGGCGAGTTCCACGACTGCCTGCGCGAGCTGCACGCGGACGGCGCCGTCACCCTCTCCGCGTGGACCGGCCCGCTGTACGCGCTCCCGGAACCGCAGTTCGCATTGCTCAACGGCCACAGCATCGCCTACTTTGCCTCGCCTCGCGGTTGAACACGGAGGTCCGTCAGTGACTGCAACCACCCTGGCTCCCGAACCGGCCCTGCCGGGCCGCACCCGCGACGTACTGAAGCGCGCCGGCAACCCGTTCCGCAACTACTTCGCGCGCAACCCGGACGACGAGGTGTGCGCCCGGTTCCACGTGCCCGAACTGTTCGCGGCCGAGCGCGACCTGCTGCACGCGATCATCGACCTGTACCGGTACGACCCGCAGACGCACAGCGAAGTCGTTCCCGTTCTGGGCAACAAGGGCGCGGGCAAGACGCACCTGCTGCACAGCATCAAGCACGGCACGGGCGGGCAGTGGCAGCTGCTCGTCACCCCGGGCACCTACCAGCGCGACTCCGACTTCCTCGAATACCTGCTGTTCCAGATCATCGACACGCTGCTCGGCGGGGGCAAGCAGAAGGGCGTGCGCCCGCTCGACCACGTCGGCGACCAGCTGGTGCGCCGGCAGCTCGGGGTCGCGCTGCGCGAACTGACGGACGAGGAGAAGGTCGAACTGTTCCCGCCGCCGGCCCTCGGCCGGTGGGCGCGGCGGCTCGGCCTCGGGACCCACCAGGCGCGGGAGCGGGCCGAGTGGCTCGCCGAGAACCTCAGCGGGTACTCCAACTTCGCGCGGGTTCCGGTGCCCATCGCGCAGGCGCTCTCGGAGGCCGGGTTGACGCCGCAGAAGGCGTTCGACCTCGTCAGCGCGTACATCCAGAAGAACGAGGCGCACAACGCGGCCGGGCTGATGCGCCGGCACATCTACCAGGGGTTCGCGAAGGCCGCGCTGCTGCGCGACGAGGGCGCCCTCGCGAGCTTCCTCACGTTCGGGTTCGCGGAACTGGAGTTCCACGTGCGCCCGACCCGGCAAGACCTCGTGCTCGCGCTGTTCAAGGTGCTGGCGGAGGCGTTCCGCAGCCTGAAGACCCCAGTGGTGGTCGCCTTCGACCAGCTCGAAGACCTGCTGCTCGCGCGCCGCACCGACGACGCCCACCGCACCGCGGAGGCGTTCTTCGCCGGCATCGTGCAGGTGATGCACCAGATCGACGGCCTGTGCTTCCTGATCTTCGCCGAGCGCGGGCTGTGGAACCGCTTCGTACCCTCGCTCGACGGGTACATTCAGGACCGGCTGAACAACCCGGTTCACGTGCCGAAGCACGGGACCGTCAAGGCGATCCGCCTCGAAGCGCCCCCGGCCGACCTCGTGCGCCGCGTGGTCGAGGCGCTCCTGCGCCCCTGCCTTGGGGAGCTTCCGGCGGG